>DAOWJU010000015.1 GCA_030640215.1 Desulfuromonadales bacterium | reverse complement strand
TTAGCGATAATGACTTGCAATCGCAGTCACTCTTTCATCTGGTCAGTGAGGGGATTGATCTGAGCCTCGAACGTTATGCTGTACCAGATCAGGAGACCATGGACAGGCTGCGGCAGCGTGGTAAGCCGGAGCAGAAAGTCTGGTTGCTGACCTTTGAACAGCTGCTGACCAAAACGGATTTCCCGGCAAGAATGCAGAGGTTGCTCAAGACCCTCGAAAAGGCTTATCAGTATCCCGTTGATATTGAGTTTACGGTCAATAACACAACAGCTGGGGTCGCCAAAATCAATCTGCTGCAATGTCGGCCGTTACAAACCAAAGGTTTGAAAAAGCGTGTCAATATTCCGAGTCAGGTGCCCGCGGAGCAAGTTTTCTTCAGCGCTGGTGGTGGCTTCATGGGTGGTAACACCGCCCTGCCGATTAAACGGGTAATCTGGATTGATGCCAAACGTTACTCTCAGCTATCACTCTCCGATAAACATGAAGTCGCTCGTCTGATCGGCCGTCTCAACCGGCGTATCAAAGGCCGTGAGCAGCAGCCGACTCTTTTGTTAGGTCCGGGCCGTTGGGGAACTTCGACGCCCTCGCTGGGAGTTCCGGTCAAGTTTTCGGAAATCAACAACATGGTCGCCATCGGCGAAGTCGCATTTCCGGAAAGCGACCTGATGCCTGAACTTTCCTTCGGTTCACATTTCTTCCAGGATCTGGTTGAGGCCGACATCTTTTACCTTGCCCTTTTTCCGGAGACCTTCCCATGTACGCTGAATAAAGAGTGGCTTTATCAGCGCACCAATCTCCTCGAAGCTCTGATGCCAAGCAGTAGTCGCTTCAAGCCGGTGGTCAAGGTCGTTGATGTCCAGCCGCAGAATCTGTTGCTGCTGGCGGATGTAGTCGCGCAACAGTTGATCTGCTACTGGGTCGACCAGATCTGAACCTCTGTCAATTTTAATGTGTATACACTTTCTTGAGAGCTGATTTTGTCTGCATGGCTGTGTTAAAATGCCGAGGTTATTAACTTTGACTCTTAACGTTGGATTTTATGATTAAACCAGACATGGATATCTCAAAAAGTACGGGCCTCGTAGAGATTTTTTCCGATGGAGCCTGTTCCGGCAACCCGGGTCCGGGTGGCTGGGGGACTGTGCTGCGTTGCGGGGATCATGAAAAAGAATTTTCCGGATATGATCCGGAGACCACTAATAATCGCATGGAAATGCTTGGCGCGATTGCCGGACTCGAAGCGCTGACACGCCCTTGTCGGGTCAAGATGACCACAGATTCGCAGTATGTCAAAAAAGGCATGACCGAATGGATTGATGGTTGGATCAAGCGCGGCTGGAAAAATTCTCAGAAGAAGCCAGTTGCCAACCGTGATCTTTGGGAGCGGCTGCTCAAGTTGACCACACCGCACCAAGTTGAATGGTATTGGGTGCGGGGGCACGATGGTCATATCGAAAATGAACGCTGTGATGTTCTGGCCAGAGCCGCCATTGAGATGGGCAGAGGCAAAGACTGATCCTCTTGCGACGATGGACTTGGCCGGATTTTATGCTAGGATGATTCGAGACTTTAATAAAGCTGACAACGGATCAGACTTATACTTTATGGAAGGGCATTTACCGAACATATGTCACCTGTGACCGACCCTTCACAACTGATGACGACACCACCCGATTTCGAGTCGTATCTGGCTCTGGGAATCTATAGCGGTATCGCGATTTTTCTGATTGCGGTTCTTCTGTTGCTTTCCTGGGGGCTTGGTCACAAGACCCGCTCCCGCCAGAAGCAGGAGCCCTACGAGTCGGGTATCCTGCCCCTCGATAATGCCCGCGTCAAAGGCCCGGTGCCTTTCTATCTGGTTGCTATTTTCTTTGTCATCTTCGATGTTGAGGTGATTTTTGTCGCCTCCTGGGCGGTTGCTTCTGATCGCCTCGGCTGGCCTGGTTTCGCCCACGTCTGTTTCTTTATCTTCATTCTCTTTCTTGGTCTGGTGCATATCTGGAAGAGTGGCGGTCTTGACTGGGAACCGCGCGCGCAGCGTGAGAGACGCAAGGCACAGAATGATCAGCGCCGGTCGCATAATAACCAGAGCAAGGCGCATAATGATCAGCACAAAGTGCAAGGGAGCGTCACGTGAGCGAACAGTTACCTCCCAATGTCATCCTGACCACTCTGGACGATGCCATTAACTGGGGTCGCAAGAACAGCCTCTGGCCGATGTTCTTCGGTCTGTCGTGCTGTTTTGTCGAGATGATGACCAGCATGACGCCACGTTTCGATATTGCCCGCTTCGGCGCCGAGGTTTTGCGCAGTACGCCGCGTGAGGCCGACCTGATGATCATTTCCGGAACCCCCTTTAAAAAAATGGGCGCGAGCATGCTGCGCGTCTATGAGCAAATGGCCAACCCCAAGTGGGTCATGGCCATGGGCAGCTGTGCCAACTCCGGCGGTATGTACGATGTTTACAGTGTCATGCAGGGGGTTAACCAGGTGCTGCCGGTCGATGTTTACGTGCCCGGCTGTCCACCTCGTCCGGAAGCTTTTTTGCAGGGACTGATCATGCTGCAGGAAAAGATTGCCGCTGATGAGAAGCCTGCTCGTATGGTCCTCGGTATGGAAGGCGGCTGTGAGGGTACCAGCTTGCCGTTGCTGGTCGATGGCGTCAGTAAGAGTCGCGATACCCGCGGGCCCGGTTTCGGTAACAGTCCGAATCGTGGTAGTTCCACTCAATCACCAAACTTCTGGGGCAGTCGTGCAGCTGAGCTATGGCGTCCGGCCCAGCCGCGCGTCGAATTTGTTGCCTCGACCCCCGATCTGCGTAAAACCCTGCATGAGCATTTTGGTGAGAAGGTGCGTGAAGACGCCAAGGGCGTCGATATGCCGACCTTCTGGACCGATACGGCAACCGCACCGGAGCTGCTGCGCTTCCTTAAGGAACAGGCACCGACCAGGTATCGTCGTCTTGAAGATCTGACTGCAATCGACGAGCGTGCCCGGCAAAAACGCCCCGACCACGATTTTACGCTGGTCTACCATCTGCTCTCTTACGATGATCCCGGTTACCTGCGGGTCAAGGTGCCGTTGCAGGGCGAGACACCGACTGCGCCGAGTATTACCGATGTCTGGACCACGGCCAACTGGTATGAGCGCGAAGTCTTCGATATGTTCGGTATCGACTTCAAAGGTCATCCCGACATGCGCCGCATCCTCATGCCCCACGATTGGGATGGCCATCCCTTGCGTAAGGAGCATGTCTGCCGCGCCACGGAGATGGAGCCTTTTACGCCGGAAGCGGCGATGAAGATGGTGCCACGCGATGCGGAAAGTTTCTTCGGTGGCAATGAGATGGAGCGGGTCGACGACGAAACCATGATTCTCAATCTTGGCCCGCATCACCCTGGTACCCACGGTGTTTTGCGTCTGGTCGCCAAGCTCAATGGTGAAGAGGTTGAGGACGTCGATGTCGATCTTGGCTACCATCATCGCGGCGCCGAAAAGATCGCCGAGCGTCAGCACTGGAACCAGTACATTCCTTACACCGACCGCATTGATTACCTTTCCGGCGTGCAGAACAATCTGGCTTACCTCTTGCCGTTGGAGACCATGCTCGGTGTCGAAGTCCCGGAGCGGGCCCAGGTGATCCGGGTCATGCTCTGTGAGCTGTTTCGGCTTTCCAGCCACCTGGTCTGGCTTGGTACCTTCGCTCACGATGTCGGGGCCATGACACCGGTTTTTTATACTTTCGAATCGCGTGAAAAGATTTTCGACATCATTGAGCAGATTACCGGTGGGCGTATGCATCCGGCCTGGTTCCGTATCGGTGGCCTGCCGATGGATCTTCCCGATGGCTGGAAAGAAACGGTGGATATTTTCACCCGCGATTTTGACCAGCGCATTGATGAACTCGACCGCATGTTGACCGACGGGCCGATTTTCAGGGCACGCACCGAGGGTATCGGTGTCACAACCCTTGATGAAGCCATCGATTGGGGCATGTCCGGAGCCAACTTGCGCTCTTGCGGGATCGATTGGGACTTGCGCAAAAAAATGCCCTACTCCGGTTACGACCGTTTTGATTTCGATGTTCCAACCGAGACCGGTGGTTGCAGTTTCGCGCGCTACCTGGTGCGTCTCAACGAAATGCGCCAGAGCCTGCGTATCGTCAAGCAGGCCGCGGCCGACATGCCGGATGGACTCTATGTGACCAAAGACTTGCGCTATGCCTACCCGGAGCGCAATGCTGGCAAAAAAGATATCGAATCACAGATTCATCATTTTATGAATGTCTCCCGTGGTCTGACGCCACCGCGCGGCGAATGCTACCGCGGCATCGAGTCGAGTAAAGGTGAATGTGGTTACTACGTGGTCAGCGATGGCGGCAACACTCCATACCGATTGCGGATTCGTACACCGAGCTTTGCTCATATGCAGGTTTTTCCAAAGATCACCAAAGGCTGGATGATCTCGGATTTGATCATGGTATTGGGCGCGATTGATTTTATTCTGGCGGACCTGGACAGGTAGTTTTTTAACGCAGCGTTACGCTGGTCGGTTGTTATGAAAGAACTTTTACCACAAAATCAGATCGACAGCTTCAAAGCTAAAGCGGCGGCGATTGCTCATCCCCATGAGTTGATCG
>DAOWJU010000314.1 GCA_030640215.1 Desulfuromonadales bacterium | reverse complement strand
TGTTAGTGCCTCAAGATCCTTACGCTCCTGCTCAGTCAGAACAATTCGATATCTCGGTGGCATGGCAACCTCCTTGGGTTGCCGTAAGTATATATCATGCGCTAGCCATTGCGAAGATTTAAATGTTACATGGTACTAGTGGACCAGACCGAAACCAACCTTTCAGACATCGCTTCCCTCAATGCGCCCAGGACCTTTTTAATTGCAAAAGCAACCGCCAGGTCTGACTTTATGGCCTCAATGACTGAAACAATAAAATATCGCCATGAAGCAGTGTCCCCCTGCTGCCTGGAAAATGGCTTCTTTAGACGGCTTACGAGCCTCGATGAGGTACAAGGTTTCTTCATAGACATCAGACGTCAAGGATCATACTTATCGGGTAGAAACCAGTTTGGTGGGACGATAAAAGATTTATGCAATATCTACTGCATGATCCATCGAGTGCCGTATCAAGTCTATATGAAGAAATTCCTCCCAACCCTGTATGGTTCCCCCGCATGCATTAGTGACAATCAGGCCAGAGAAGGCCCTTAGACTTGCTGCTTCGATTCACTTTAGCCCTCCCGAAAGACACTTTTATTCAAAGTGCTTATCAGCTCTGTCACAAACCAAACGACAATGATAGAGGATGCGGAGACCACCCAGCAGGAATAACTTTTCCCATATGGAGCAACAATTAATGGCAATATTCAACAAATTCCTTTGCAAAACTCCCATGTGTGGCTACTGGCGCACAAAGCCATCTAAAACAACGACTGGGGCGGATGGCCAACCTGTCGTTATCAAGAACTGTCCAAAGTGCGGTGGAGATGTGTACAAATCTCCTAAATTCACAATTCAATATTATGGTAAATCTGGGAGGAAGAAAACCAAGACCTTGAACACGAAAAAAGAAGCAGAGGCCATCTTGGCAACAGTTGTAAGTGATAAGCAGAAACGGAAACTTTTCAGCGCACTCAATATCGTCTCCCCTCCTGAGAACCTCCCCCCTGAGAAAATGAAGCCGGACGGAAGAACTCCATTCGATGAAATGGCCAAGACGTTTCATACCCCGCGAACCAGAACAATCAAGGACCCCAATCGTGAAGCAATTGCTATCCGTCATCTGGTTGGTTTTTTCGGCAACAAACCGATCGGCGACATCCTTCCAATGCATTTACGGGAATATCAGCATCACCGCCAAGGGCAAACTGTGCTCAGTGGCCAATCTGAGGTCAGCAAGTATGGCCGACCGGTTAAGAGAGTGAAGCCGCCTCGTAACGTTAAAGCGAGCACGGCGGGCAGAGAACTCAGAGTTTTACGGATGATCATTCTGTACGCTAAAGCAAATAAATTTTTGGAGTTTGAGAGTGATGAGGACTATCCGTTTTATAAATTCAAATTCCCAGAGGACAGGGAAATTGTGCACATTATCACTCAAGAGCAAAAGCAGAAGCTTTACAGTTTTCTCCCTAAAAACTCACAGCCCCTGTTTGAATTTTTAGCTGAATCCGGGTGCCGAATCTCTGAAGCGATGTCTTTAACCTGGAGCAATGTCCGCCATATGAAAAAACGTTCTCGACTGAGAGATACGAAAAGCCAACGTGCGAAAGGAGGGACAGAAGAACTCTTCCTGTCTCCAATGGCCTGGCAGATTGTCGAATCACAACCGAGGCTCAGCGAATATGTGTTCACTAATCCGAAAACGAAGACCCGCTACACGAGCCTCGGTAAAAGTTTTCGCCAAGCCGCAATTGAGGCAGACTTGATTTTCGACGGTGAACCTCTTCGCCCCCATGACCTGAGGCACAACCTTCTTACCGAAATTGCCGAAACTGAGGTCAGCGAATCGACACTGTTGTTGATCTCAAGGCACAAAGACCCCAAGAGTTTGCAGCGCTACCTGCACCGCAATAAGCAGAAAGCCGCAGAGAACGCATTTCTCCGGCTCGTTGAATCCCGCCAGCAAGGAACCGGGGAATAATATAGTCACTTTCCAGTCACTGAATACAAAAAAGGTTTAGCAGGAAACTGCTAAACCTTTTGTTTTTAGTGGCGCGCGATACAGGATTCGAACCTGTGACCTCTGCCTCCGGAGGGCAGCGCTCTATCCAGCTGAGCTAATCGCGCACAGGGAAAGGTTTATAACCCAATTCAGGGGCTTTTGCAACCGTAATCAAAGGGCATCAAGACAGTTGCCGTGCCTGCCAACTCCCTGCTATCATGTCTCTCATGTGGCGCATTTTTCTAACCATTGTAATCATATCATACAGCACAACGACCGCTGCTCTTTCTGCCGAGTCGATCAAAGGTGAAGCCCCTGCTGGGCCAGCGGTCGCCGTAGTATCTGTTCAGGAAAGTTTCCTGATTGAGCCTCTGGCTGCCAGCGTGTTTGCTGCCATTGCCAAGAGTGGCGGTCAAGCGACCACCAACGCACTTTTTGTGATTGGTCGGGACTACGTTGTCGCCGTAGGTGCACATATGAGCAAACAGGTCATTGATGACCTGTACAAGGCCATCGCCGCCAGAACCAGAAAACCGGTACGCTATTTCATACTCGCTCACCATCACACCGGTTATACCTACGTCGATTTCGATTTCCCGCCCGGTCAAGATGTCCTGATGAGTTGGCAAACATGGAAAAACCTTGATTCCGAAATCCGCAAAACAGAATATTCAACGATCTTTTTCAATGAAGGACTGACACTCAAGCCTGGTGGTGTCTCGGTCGTTTTGACCAATATCGGCAAGGGTCACACCAACGGCGACCTCATCGTTTTTATCCCTGAAGCCGAGGTAGTCTTTGCCAGCGACTTGCTGTACGTCAACAGCGTCGGCTACATGGGCAGCGGCTACATGACCGACTGGCTGCTGGCACTGGACTTTCTGGAACAGATGGGTGCCAAACAGATTGTTCCCGGCTACGGTCCGGTCAGCGGTCCAGAAGAAGTTTACGAGTTCGGACAATTCTTCCGCGAGTTTCTGACCGCTGTTTTACAGCACATTGAACGTGGTGACACTCTTGAGCAGACTCTGAGCAGCTTCGATCTCCCCAGGTACCATGATATGGACGGCTATGATCAGCTGATCAAACTGAACCTCAAACGGGCATATTACGATCTCAGCAACAATTTCTCCCGCTGATTATTTTGACAATCGACAGCGCTAAAAACGTCAGGGGCACTGCAAATCAACAATGCAGTGCCCCTGACGTTTTTTAAATTTAAAGATTAGTGCCGGTCAGCCCCCCCCCTTCTCCTCTTCCTCATAGGCTTTTCTTACCAGCATAAAGATCACGCCAGCCAGTACAAAAAGACCTATTACGACACTTCCCCAGAGTTTCCGCTGCCCCACGGTAGCATCAATCTCAGCCACTTCATTGCTGATCTTGCCAACCTCCGCTTGCACAGCAGCGGTCTCCTGACGAACGCGTTCCACATCGACACCATGGAAAATCCGGTGAAAAAGGTTACGTTGGTTAAAGAGGGTACCCTGCATTTCGTCAACAGCAAAACCCAGACGGTACAACCGCTCAAGGTCTTCGCCAACTTTCGCAACCATTGTGTCCGTCTCAACCAGGGACAGCCGAATCAGGGCGGCCCGGTCGTAGCTGTGGCATTGTGAGCAATTTTCCTCGTTGATCAGCTCCAGACCTGGCTTCTGAATAGCATGGTTGCCATGACAAACCACACATTGCGCGCCACCACTCTCAATCGCCTGGCCATGGGCTCCAGACTGATACGCTTCTGCGACACCGACATGACAACGACCACAGAAAGCAGGAACGTCACTATAGTCAGGAGCCCCGAGGAAGCCCTGCTCAGGCTCCATTGCTGAAGCAAAATCAGTGGGATCGCCCCCATGACAATCATGACAGGAGATACCGTTTTGAGCATGAACGCTTGTGCGCCATTCTGCGATCGGTGCTCCGAGTGGGCCGGGCTGACCACCATGACATTCAATACAGACGGTATCCGCAGCAAACGCGACTGAAGTCGGCGACAGACCAACGAAGCATGCGAGAAGAAACGACCAGATAACTACGCGACTCATGAGTAATGCCCCCAGACGGAAATAGCCACAAAGAGAAGAATTCCAAGTACGTAGCAAGTGACAAACAGCGGCCTTTTACCCGGACGTCGTTCGGGGCCACGATCGATAAAGGGCAGCAAGGCCAAAAAGGTCATGAACACCCCTTGCACGCCCAGCCCGACAATCTCGCTGGGGAAAATTTTCAGCGTCTGATAGGCCCAGAGGAAGTACCATTCCGGCTTGATGTGTGGTGGCGTTAAAAACGGGTCTGCCGGTTGGAAAGCAGACTCGGGGAAGAACAGACCGGGTGCATAGAAAATGATCGCGAGCAAAAAAGCCATGAAGAAGCAGATCACCGCTGCGTCTTTGACAAAATAGTTCGGGAAGAATGGAATACCTCCCGGATGCTTCTCATGCTCAAAGAATGGCAAATCCTCATTGCCAGAATAATCAGGGCCGAAGGGTGGCGATGAGATGCCACGTCGCTTCACGCAGAAGAGATGCACACCGATCAGGCCGAGCAGGACCAGCGGCATGCCGACAACATGCAGAGCGAAGAAACGGCCGAGGGTCTGATTGCCGACAGTTGGGCCGCCGCGCAGGAATTCCACCAGGTAATCGCCAACCACCGGGATTGCTCCGGCGGCATCCGTAGCCACGGTGGTCGCCCAGAAAGAGAGCTGGCTCCAGGGCAGCAGGTAACCGGTCAGACAGAGCCCCATGGTCAGGTTGAAGATGATAAACCCCGACAGCCAGGTAAATTCTCGGCGGCCCTTGTAGCTGCCCATGAACAGCACCGAGAGCATATGCAGCAACAGGGCAATCACAATCACATTGGCGCCGATGGCGTGGAGCATGCGGAACAACCAGCCAAAAGGCACCTCGTTAACAATGTACTGAACGCTGGCAAAAGCTTTTTCGGCGTCAGGCACATAAAACATGAGCAACAGGATACCGGTAATAATTTGTAATTTGAAAAGCACCACAAGCACAGCGCCGAGGGTATACCAGGCGTTGACATTCTTTGGCAGCAGATAGCCGTTCAATTCCTTGGTGTAAAGATCCTTTACCCCCAGGCGAAGGTCAATGAAATCGACCAGCATTTTTATCGGTTGTATTTTTATTGGTTGCATAAGGGCCCCTATCCTATCTTGAGTTGGTCGCCATCAATCTGCACGACAAGAGATTCAAGAGGTTTGGGCGGCGGGCCGCCAAGCACCTGACCATCAGCCGAGAACCGGCCACCATGACAGGGACAAAGGAACTCACCAGCCTGTTCCTGCCAGGCGATAACACAACCAAGGTGGGTACAGACTGCTGAAAGCGCAATGAAGCTACCGGGCGAAGGCTGCATGATAACAGCTGGCTTGCCCCGGTACTGGAAAAAATGTGCTTTTCCCGCGACCACATCACCACGTGGCACAAGAACCTGATCGCTGCCGCTGTCAGCATCACTGGGTGCGAGAAAACGAAAAACCGGCCAGGCCGACGCGGCACCGATCAAAGCACCGATGCCACCAAGCATAGTGAAGAGAAATTTTCGTCGTTGTGGTGGCGTAACATGAGTTGACATGCAAACTCCTTGAAAAGATGTAAAAAGGGGGTAACCCGAAAAATCGGGAAGAGCACAAAACCGGATTAATTATAGAACAACATTGAGCACTTTCAACCATAGTGAAGAAAGAATATGCACTTGTAGCATCATTGCTTAATATTAACGGGCAAGATGCGACAAGGAACAAGCCGCATCAATCAAGCCGCTCTGCACCATCACTTTTTGATCGTAGCGTAAACAGGTATGCGCAACTCTTTCTTAGGCAGGCCCTCAACTGGCACCAGAATATAACCACTGAAACGAACCTGGCCAGGCTTGGGAGTCAGTTGTAATTCAAGGTTCACTTCATCGCCACTGTCAAAAGACTCTTCAGGGCCAAAGGACGCTTCCGGCATTTTCACCACCAGCTCGGCGGCAGTGGAATATGGTTTACCAAGCGTCAACGGCTTCTCGCCCTGGTTGCGTAGCACGACAGTTGATGTCACTGGTTCCTCAGCATCAACCTTGCCGAAATTGATCTGGGCAGGCTTAACAGCGACGGTTTCAAGAACTTTGCCCTTGATGTAGAACTTCATGACTGGACGTACCGGGTCGTTGCTGTAGAGGTAGATTGTTTTGGACACCGTATTTCGGAAGCGGGCACTGTCAAAGTTAGCCTGCAGCTCCCCCTTACCACCCGGTGGGATGCTTTTCTCTGAGACCAGAACTGCAGTACAGCCACAGGAACTGCGAACTCTTTCAATTTTCAGGGTTTCGTCACCTTCGTTGATAAACTCAAAAACGTGGCGGACTTTTTCGCCCTGAAAAATTTCCCCAAAATCAAATTTCGACTCACTAACTTGCAAATCTGGGGCAGCAAAAGCGATGGAAGCAGACAAAGAGGCAAGTATGAGAGTGACAAAGCAGAGAGTAATGCGCATCGGGTTTCTCCTGATGTGATCCAGTAATGGGCCTTATTATGCAGCGGATTATAGCATAGGATTTCACTGTGCCAGGCAAGGAACTTCATACCGCGAAAAAATTGACATAAATCGGTCGCTTTGCTATAGAATAGCCGCATTATGACCACTGCAAACACTCCCAATGTAAAGTTATCCTCAGAGCCACTTTTCTCTGCCGAAGAGATCGCGACAAGGGTTAAAGATCTCGCCGAGCAAATTGACAAGGACTATCACGGCCGGGAAATTTTAATGGTAGCCGTCCTCAAAGGCTCTTTTCTCTTTGTAGCCGACCTGATTCGAGCAGTTAAAACTCCGACTGTCATTGATTTTGTGCGACTGGCCAGCTATGGTTCTGCGACCCAGTCCTCTGGCATCATTGAAGTCCGTAAAGATCTGGAGATGTCGATAAAAGGTAAAGATGTTTTGGTCGTCGAAGACATCGTTGACAGTGGTCTGACTCTGGAATCACTCCGCACCATGTTACTGAACCGGCAACCTGCCAGCTTGAAAATCTGCACCTTGATTGACAAACAATCCCAGCGCATCACCAACGTATCGGTAGACTACATCGGGTTTTCCATGGACGATGGATTCATCGTCGGTTATGGACTGGACCTTGACGAAAGATATCGCGATTTGCCCGACATCCGTGTCGTTGAGGGCGTCTGAACCAATAGTGAGGGAGAAACTGAATGATCGTTCAGTGTGAAGCATGTCAAACTCGTTTCCGTTTAGCCGATGAGAAGGTCAAGCCTGGCGGGACTAAAGTACGCTGTTCCAAGTGCAAGGTGGTCTTCACCGTAACTCCGCCAGAACCGGAACCCGTTGAAGAAGCTGTCGATTTTGGCTCTTTCAATATGGAGAAAGTCAACGAGGATGTTCCCTCCGAAGCAACACCACCTTCGGAGAGCCTCCAATCTGATGCTCCTGAGCCAGCAGAACCGACCACACCGACCCAGGAACCGGCCCTGCCTATCCAGGAACCGACCAGTGCCCCGGAAGCGACCGAGCAGCCAGAAGGCAGTGGTCTTGATTTCAGCTCACTTGAATCGGAAATGGACAGCAGTGCCGGATCGGGAGAGGAGCTTGCCGATGAGTTCACCTTTGCTGACACCAGCCAGCCAACTAAAGACGACACTGACACAGATTCAGACTTCGCTATAGATGAGGAGTCACAAGAAGATTCCGCTGACGAAAAGCCAACGGACTTCGGAGCTGCTTTTGAAGAAACTGAAGAGCCTGGCGAGCCTGGTGATTTTGATTTTGGTGAAGAGCCTGCATCAGAGTCGGAGAGTGCGGAAAGTACTGAAATAGACTTTTCGTCAGATGATTCGACAGAGGAATCAACAGAACCCGCTGAATTCTCTTTTGACAGTGACGAAGAAGAAGTAAAGGAGCAGGATGCCCCTGGTGAGTTCTCTTTCGATGACGAGGGAGATGATACGGCCTTCAACTTTGATGATACTGAGGAGGACACTGCACCTGCCGAGAGTGAGGAGCACAGCGAGCCGGGAGAATTCTCTTTTGATGACGAAAGTGATAATTCGACTTCTGAGTGGGGCGATGAATCTTCTGGCGATGACACTTCCTTTGACTTTGAAGAACCAAAGTTTGACAGCGATGACTCCCCGGCCGAAAGTTCTGCTTCCAGTGCAGATGCTGGAGGCTTGCAGTTCGGTGAAATAGATTTTGCCAGCGAAAGTGATGAAGGCGAATCACCGGCGTTTCAAAGCGACGATGATTTTTCCAAGGCTTCTATGGCGCAGAAAGAGGAGCCCGAGCCCTTCAGCCAAAGCCAGCAGAATGACCCTCCACCAGCGCGCGATTATGATGACGAAGAACCGCTTCCGGTGCCACCGCCAACAAAGAAAAGCTCTCTGTCACGCATTTTGGTACTGCTCGTGCTTTTGCTGGTCATCCTCGGTGGAGCAGCGGGTTTCCTATTCATGCAGGAGGGGACCCTCAACCTGAATACGGTTGCCAAATATTTGCCGTTTTTACAGGAGTACATCGGAGAAGCATCTGTCAGTTCGCCGGGAGACCGTATCGGCATCAATATCAACGGCAGTTCTTATGTGGACGGCAAGGCAGGCCAGATGCTGGTCATTCAGGGTGCTGCCGTCAACAATCACCCGAAAACTCGTTCGGCGATCACCGTAAAAGGCGTTCTGCTCAACGACAAAGGCGAGCCCCTTCTGCAACAAACCGTATTCTGCGGCAACAAGCTCGATGATGCAGCATTGCAATCCATGTCATTCACAGCCATTGAAGAAGCGATGAACAACCAGTTTGGCGAAGGCCTTTCCAATATGAATATCGCCGCAGGAGCAGAGATACCCTTCACCATCGTCTTCCGCAACCTGCCGGCAGGAATTGCCAACATCAATGTCGAGGTTGTTGATTCAAAACCTGGGGCAGGTTGATCCAGTCTTTCTATCGAAACGTTGACTATTGAACAAAAGAAGGCCGTACCTGAATAACAGGTACGGCCTTCTCATTTTTACTTTTTACAGAGGTGCTTAGGGAGCTTCGATTGCGTCAACAGGACAACTGTCAACACAAGCGCCACAGTCAGTGCATAGTGCTGCATCGATCACGTGCACATCACCCTGCTCACTGATAGCGTCAACCGGGCAAGTGTCTGCACAAGCGGCGCAATTGATACACTCATCATTAATTGTGTAAGCCATGGAACATACCTCCTCTTTAGAATTTTGTGATTATGAGAAACTTTTAGGAGGGGAGTTTACCGCAACAAATAAATTCTGTCCAGCGCAAACAGACATCAATTCGCCCTTAAAATACTTGCAATTTATCACCCCTTACATTACCCTTTCACGACATGTTTTATAGCTGCAAGCGCCTGTAAACTGTGGCTTAAGAAAGAATCAAGCGTGGCTAAAAAAATAAGAATAAAACGGCATTTCTTTATTATCGCATAAAAAAAATTCACATCTGACCACTGGAGGAAGAGCTTATGGATATCCTGGCACTCAATTGCGGCAGCTCGTCGGTAAAGTATCAGCTTTACGATTGGAAGAAAAAACAAGTCATCGCCAAGGGTATGGTCGAACGCGTCACTATTGGTGATTCCTTCATCATTCATGAAGTTCCCGGACGAGAAACCTATCGGGAGGAATATGAATGCCCCAACCATAAAGTCGCCATCCACCTGATCATCAAAATCCTGACGGACAAGGAGTACGGTGTTGTCAGTGAAATAACTCAAATCTCAGCAGTCGGCCACCGGGTCGTTCATGGCGGCGAGAAATTCACCTGTTCAATAATGATTGATGATGCAGTTCTGGATGCGATCAAAGAAGTTCAGCATCTGGCCCCGTTGCACAATCCACCAAATATTTCCGGAATAGAGGCGGCACAGTCAGTCCTCCCTGAGGTGCCGCACATTGCAATTTTTGATACCGCCTTCCACCAGACCATGCCGGAGTCAGCCTACACCTACCCCTTGCCCCATGAGTGGTATGAAAAATATGGCGTGCGCCGCTATGGATTCCATGGCACCAGTCATCTTTACGTCTCCAAGCGTGCCGCGGTCATGCTCGGCAAAGAGCCCAAAGAGTGCAACATCATTACCATGCACATTGGTAACGGCGTCTCGCATGCAGCCATCAAAAACGGTATCTCTGTAGACACATCTATGGGGCTGACCCCGCTTGAAGGCGCGGTTATGGGTACCCGCTGTGGTGACATTGACCCTGCTATTCCGGCCTTTATCATGGGGCAGGAAGATCTTTCACCTCAGGAGATCGACAACATCCTTAACAAAAAGGCGGGGATTCTTGGCATCACCGGTCAATTCACTGACCGCCGTGATGTTATTGAAGCCGCCGAAGAAGGCGATAGTCGTTGCCAACTGGCACTCGACATCGAGGCCTACCGCCTGAAGAAATACATTGGCTCTTATGCTGCCGCAACCGGCGGCATTGATGCAGTGGTCTTTACAGCGGGAGTTGGTGAGATGGGTTGGCTAATTCGCGAGAAGGCTGTAGAGGGGCTCGAATTCATGGGGATTATCCTCGACAGGGAGAAGAACCGCAACACCATGACTCGCAAGACTGAGAACGAGATAACCACTCCGGACTCTCCGGTCAAGGTTTTCGTTATTCCGACCGATGAAGAGCTGGTCTTTACTGAGGATGTTGTTGCAATTCTCGAAGGCACTTACACTGACCATATGAACTTCGCGTACAGCTTTTCTTCAAAGGAGTTCCAACGCAAATAATTCACTCATATTTGCACCATGAGTGACACGTCAAACTCATGATAAAACAACGAAAGGCCAGGGATTTCCCCTGGCCTTTCGTTGTCATTACTAAGCAATCGCTAAACCGGGGCATCTACCCGGAGCCTGCTATCAACTCTCCAGGAAATAACCACTCAAGGAACTATCAATATTTTCACCTGCCATTTCATCCATCTCAAAACCGCTCAGCTTCAGAAAGTTCAGACCCTCCTTGATAGCTTGCTTCAAAGAAGCTTCATCTTTAACGGGTTTGGCAGGGACACAAACCAGCGTATGCTTGCTCAACTTGAGACGATAGAGCATATAAAGCTTCTTCTGCTTCTTCATGCGCAACACAACCAGAAAGGCCATGCAGTACTGCGACGGATAGCCTTCCAGTGAAGTCTGGACATTAAAGACCGTCTCCCACGCCTTAAAAACCTCTTTAGATGATTCACAAGGCAACCCTTCCAGATCCCAATCGGGACGAAAGAAGGCACCCTTTTTAGGGCCAGGACGCAATTCATGTGGTAGTGGTTTTGTTGATTTGGTTGGCTTTGCCAGACTCTGTGACACAGTATCTGACGCGACAACTTGCCGAGCCCGTTCCGCAAGCTGTACATCTTGTTCTTTCCTGATCGCCTCTTCTTGCTTAAGCGCCTCGCCCTGTGCAGTGATTTTCTTCTCTGCAGCAGCAACAGCCTTGGCGAGTCTTTTCTGTTCGACAAGTTCTTGCTCAAGTTGACTTTCAACCGCTTTCAGCTGCTTTTCAAGCTCCTGTACCTGCTGACTTCCACTCTCTTTAGACTTCTCAGAAGAGCGCTGGTCCTTGGCGACACTATCAGTTTCCCGCAGCATTTTTTCAAGCGAATCGATCAGCTTATGTGCTTCATCAACTTCAGACTCTAACTCTTCTTGAGACTGTTGAGCTGCCTTGAATTGTTGAATCGAATTTTGCAATTCTAACCGGAGAGAGACAATTTTCTGAGCGTCTCTTTTAGAAGCATCCTCATCAGCAGGCATTTTTGATACATTTTCAGCCGCCCTGGCAAGAGCGTCTTCAAGTTCCTGGATGCGTTTGTCTTCTTCTAAGGCCCCCTTCTCAAGACGCTTGCGAATGCTACGTTCCTGAGCATATTCATCACGGAGGTTTTTGAACTCACCGGCGAGATGTTCGTTCTCTTCCGTCAGAGCGGTCATTTGCTCTTCTTCCTGATTCTTGTCACTGGTTGCTTTTTCGGCCTTTCGCAAGCTCTCCCTAGAGTTCGCGTTCTCTTCAATGGCAGTTGCCAGTTTCTCTTCCAGAGCACTATTGAGATCAAGGGAGACTTGCAACTCTTGCTGCACCTCTATAAGTTCAGCCTGAACACCCTCAGACGTCTTTGCCTCTGCATCATGGTGAGCCACTTCTTTCTCAGCGTTTTCAATCTCCTTCTGGAGGGTTTTGACTTGGAGTTCGGCCGTCTGAAGATTCTCACTCAATTGAGATTTTTCAGCCTGCTCCTCTACCAGTTTCTCCTGAATATTTTTAAGAGCCGTTTCCGCATCTTCACGTTCATTTTCCAGGAGAGAGACCTGCTCATGGGCAGCCTTAACCTCAGGAATAAGTTGTTCCTGCTTTTCACGTTCCTTCTTCACCTTGACTTCAGCAGAGTCCAATTCCAGGCCAAGTTTCTTGACGCGCTTCTGGAGTTGCGTAACTTTTCGTTTTTGCTTTAACGCATCTGCCGCCGTTGTCTCGACATCGACAAGGACTTCTTCAAGTTCCTGGATGCGCTTTTCGGCAGCCACTGTAATCGATTCACTCATCTCACGCTGGTTGCGTTCAGATTCTGCAAGAACCTCGGCAGCCTCCAACCTTGAGGTCAGGTCTCTTACTTGATTCATGTGCGCTTCAAGTTCGGCATTCTCATCCTCTTTAGATGCGAATAATGTTTCCATGACCTGGCGCAACTCGTCAGATTGAGTTTTCATACGTTTTTCTGCGTTCAACTTGAGGGCAGCTTTTTTACCCTGAACACTGTCAGGAGCTTTATCGTAGGAACTTTGGAATTCAGCCAGAAGTGATACTTTTTCTGTACGCTGCTTGCGCGCCTCAGCGGGGCTGAGAAGACCAGGGACATCGCGTAAGACAACTTCTAACATCGCGCCGCTGAGTTTAAGATTAACATCCTCAAGTTGGAAGCCGAGTTGGGCGAGGGTCTCTTGCCCAATCTGCCATGGGGAACGTTTTTCAGAGCCTTTGACAGCAAAGACGAAGGCTCTCTTTAATGCCTTGGAATAAAACGCAACGTGACAGCATGATTTGGAGTTGTTAAGAGAATCGCAAAGGACTGCGTCAACAGCAGAGGTCTTAAGCTCAGGATTACCTAGAGAAACAGCCGTTGTCGAGCGACATAGTTGTTGGATATGTTTCGATTCTACTTCGAGAAAACCTTCAGCTTCGTAGATGAGCATTCATTCCCCCCGGAAATACAACTCGGTAAGTCTATCAGTGACAAAATGGCACAAATTAAGGGTCGATAGCAAGCAGCTATCAACCCTTAAGGGACGTACAAAAACAATATTGAGCGGGAACGGAGAGCTATCCCTGTGCCTGAACTGCAGTAATCGCCGAGACAGAGACAACATCGTCAACAGAACAACCACGGGAGAGGTCATTCACCGGCTTGTTAAGACCTTGAATGATCGGGCCAACCGCCTCTGCTCCGGCAACACGCTCAACCAGCTTGTAGCCGATATTGCCAGCATCAAGGGTGGGGAAGATCAGGGTATTGGCCTTGCCGGCAACAGCAGAGCCCGGGGCCTTCTTGTCACCAACCTTAGGCAGCAGTGCAGCATCGAGCTGTAACTCACCATCAATTTGCAGATCAGGATCAAGTCCCTTGGCAATCTCAAGAGCCTCAAGCACCTTGTTGCAATCTTCGTGACTGGCGCTGCCCTTGGTTGAGAAGGAGAGCATCGCAACACGCGCATCCGCACCGAGGAAGCTTTTGCAACTGCTGGCAGTCGACACAGCAATTTCAGCGAGTGCTTGAGCATTTGGATTCGGATTAACAGCGCAATCAGCGAAACAGAGGACGCCATTTTCACCGAAATCTGGATTCTTGGTGACCATCAGAAAGACAGAAGAGACTGTTTTCATTCCAGGCGCAGTACCGACAACCTGAAAAGCGGCACGCAGGACATCACCGGTGGTATTAAAGGCACCGGCCACCATACCGCCAGCATCACCTTTGCGAACCATCATGGCGCCAAAGAAGAGATTATCCTCGCCGGTCAGAGTCTCACGGGCCTGCTCGGCCGTCAGTCCCTTCTTTTCACGAAGCTTCACCAGCTCGGCAACATAACCTTCCAGCTGTGCTGCGCTTTTCGGATCAATAAGTTCTACTCCAGCCAAAGAAACGCCGAGCTCGCCAGCCTTGGCTTCAAGAACAGAAACATCTCCAAGCAGGACTATTTTCGCCAAACCATCTTTGGTGATCAGCTCTGCAGCTTGAATCATGCGGTCATCATAACTTTCTGGAAGCACCACTGTCTGGACGATGGTGCGTGCTTTTGCCTTGATCTGGTCAACGAGATGCATTGCTCTCTCCTCCTTCAAACAGGGCTTTATTAATAGCTGAAAAATATACCGGATGACCCAGAAATCGTCAACTTTTTTCCCCTGGCGTAAAGAAGCAGAAACGTCTTATTCCATACTGGCAGTGAATGCGCTAATTGTTATATAATGAAATGTTTTATTAATTGGGGACAGATGACTGCAGAACAACGTCAAAATCGCATAATAACAGGATTTATCCTGCTCTCACTGCTGCTGCACTTGCTCCTGCTGCTGGTGCCGAAGTATAAGCTGTTTCCGGCTACCGCCACCCCGGAACCGGTCTATGTGGAAGTACGCTCACCGCAAGCCCGAGAACGCGAACTCGACCTGCCAATCCGCAAAGAGCTCGAGAAACCTCGCCAGAAACCAGCGAAACGACTGGCAGAGAAAGATCAGGTGGTCGAAAAAGAGATGGCGCCGGAAGGCAAGGACACTGAAGATCGCGAGCAGATGGTCCGTGCTCCTGAACCGGCTCGCAAAACACCGCCACCGGTGCAAACAGAGCCAAAGCCCCGCAAAGAAGCGACTCCAGAGAAAACCGAGCCAACACCAGCAGCGCGAGTAACTCCGGAAGGATGGCAGAGCAAGCCAAAGGAGGAGCTGGCACAACAGGTTCCAGACTTGCAGACTCTCACTCAGATTTCGCCAGACACACTGGCACAAATCAACAGTGATGCGCGGCGCAAATACAGGGCTGACGTTGCCAGGGGCGACACCGTCTGGATGGACGCCCAGCAAGACCTGCTGATCTCCTTCATGCGTCGCTTCCGCACCAACATTTACAATGTCTGGAACTATCCGAGCTACGCAGCTCAACGGAATCAACAAGGGACTTGTCTGGTACGCATTACCGTAGATCGCAAAGGCAACATTACCGATGTGCAGATTCTGGAAAGCTCCGGTCACCGAGCTCTTGACAACGAGACCGTACGTGCCATTCGCAAAGGAGCAAGCTACGGACCATTGCCGCGTGCTTATCCCAATGAAGACCTGAAGATCATGGCCTTCTTCCAGTACAACCTCAGTGGACAATCATCCCGGCGACGTCCCGGCAGTATTTATTAAGGCCAACAAAGTATTCTTTGGGCAGCAGGGAGAGAGGAGCATTGTTAAGTAGTGACACAAACCGACATTAACAGAGTGGCACAAACCAACCCATCCATCCAGGCGCAGTTTCCGCTGATCAGGCTACTGATCGGTTCCGTCTGTATCAGTTTCTCTCCAATATTCATCAAGTTTGCCGCAGTTTCACCCGACAGCGCCGGATTCTATCGGATGTTCTTTGCAGGGATTTCTCTGCTGGTGCTGATGTTGCTGCAGGGGAAGAATCTTAAGATGGCGCGCAGCGCCAGGTTGCTGCTCTGTTGCAGCGGTATTTTTCTGGCTATGGATTTTATGTGCTGGCATCGCAGCATCGATCTGGTTGGCCCAGGGCTTTCCACTCTGCTGGCCAACTTTCAGGTGTTCTTCACGGCACTTTTATCGTGGCTGATCTTCAAACAACGGGTTTCCAGGCTGTTCATGTGCGCAGTTGTCATGGCGCTGTGTGGTCTATTTTTTATCACCGGCGTGGACTGGAAGAGTCTTGAACTAGGCTACAAACTGGGAATTTTCCTGGGGCTGCTAGCAGGTATATTCTATTCTGGCTACATTCTGTTGCTGAAGTCCGCGATGAATGACAGTTCCGTAAACAGTGTTCCGGCCATGCTGACAATCTCGATCCCCAGCACATTTCTGCTCGCAGCAGCCACTCCGATCAATGGAGCGAGCTTCGCCATTCCCAGCAGCGGTTCATTCCTCGCCCTGCTCGGCGTCGGAGTGATTTGTACCACCATCGGCTGGACATTGATTTCATCGGCGATCAAACATATTCAGGCGACGGTTGCCGGGCTGGTTCTACTGCTCCAACCAACGCTCGCGCTGGTTTGGGATGTCTTGCTTTTTGACAGACCGACTGGCGGACTGGAAATCTTCGGCAT
>DAOWJU010000291.1 GCA_030640215.1 Desulfuromonadales bacterium | reverse complement strand
TCCCACGGTGAAAAGTTCTTTAATTTTATCTGTGAAGCTGGCGGTCGCACCGACCTGCGTGCAATCGACGCACCGCAGAACGGCTACGACTCACCACTCGACTGCTTCGAATACTCGCTGAAACACGAAAACTTTGTCACCGACAGCATCAACAAACTGATGGACCTGGCTCGGCAGGACAACAACCACGCCGCTCAGATCTTTTTACAATGGTTTGTTACGGAGCAGATCGAAGAGGAAGCCAGCTTTGGCCTGATCGTGAAAAAACTGCAGCGCATCGGTGATGACGGCAATGGCCTGTTGCGTCTGGATGAAGAACTTGCTCAGCGCACTTTTGTTCCGATTGCAACAGGAACTTGACCTGAACCAGTTGTACAAGATGATCCAGGAATAAGGCGGACATTTTAATCCGCCTTATTTTTATTGCTGCTCAAAAAAATAAAGATTTTCGTTTGGCGAGCAACCATTTTCTGTTAACATTCCCCGTCTTTGTATCATATACATCACTATTTTAAGGAGAGTTCACAATGTTTGACAAAATCGATTTGAAAGATGCTGTGCGTCGTGCCATGCAGACCGAAAAGAATGCTATGGACTTCTATCTGCGCGGCGCTGAAATGATGAAGAATGCTGAAGCAAAAAAGGTTTTTGCCCTGTTGGCTCGTGAAGAGAGTGAGCATGCCGAGTGGTTTTACAATGTCTATCCAGGCGACGACATCGCTGACCTGCAGGAGTTTCTGAAATCAGGAGCCGATCAGGATTCAGAGTGGATGACAGAACTGACTCAGTTGAATGCTGCAGGCTTCGACGAGCGCAAAGCAATGGAACTGGCCATGGATAAGGAAAAAAAGCTGGCCGAGCATCTGCGCGCCCTAGCGGAAAAAATTGAAGATCCGAAAGTCCGCGAAATCTTCGAGCAGAACGCCACATCTACTGACCACCACTACCAGATTATAGAGTCTGAGTATGCCCGCCTGATGGGCATGGTGCATGAGTCAGACATGGATACTTTCGTACGCGAATAGATTCATAGCAAAATCGTTACAGAAAAAGCCAGAGGCCCCTGGAAATCAGTGGGTGGCCTCCGGCTTTTATGTTTTGGTTTAAGAATGTCCTCTCCACAGTGCCCGTTTCTGATTTGGAGACTAGCTCTCCTTATCCTCATCCTTCTCCCCTGCTCTTTTTGCCAAGCCGTCACGCAACAGGCCTTCCACAGCCGACACCGGCACCGGCCGGCTGAAAAGATAGCCCTGCATCTCATCACAATGCTTCTCCTTGAGCATCTCGAACTGACCTTCGGTCTCGACCCCCTCGGCAATCACTTTGAGATTCAAGCTGTTACCCATGGAAATGATCGCGCTGGTGATTGCCGCATCGGTGGGATTGAGCTCTATATCCCGCACAAAAGTACGGTCAATTTTCAAGGTATTCACGGAGAATCGTTTAAGATGTGCCAGTGACGAATAGCCGGTGCCAAAATCATCAATCGAAATATGGATGCCCAGATCGCGCAACTGAGTCAACACGCTCACGGCGAATTCAGGGTTCTGCATAATCACCGTCTCGGCAATTTCAAATTCGAGATACTCACCGGACAAACCGGTCTCTTCGAGGATATCCTTGACCGTCGCGACAAAGTTCTTGGACTGCAACTGAAATCCACTTAAGTTGACGGCAACGCGAACCTTGGACAGCCCCTGATCCTGCCATTGTCGATTGTCCATACAGGCCCGGCGCATGACCCATTCGCCAATCGGGAGAATCAGGCCGGTCTCCTCGGCCAAGGCAATAAATTCTGAAGGGGGAAGCGTCCCAAGTTCCGGGTGTTCCCAACGGATCAGTGCTTCGAGAGCCGTAATCTTGTTGCTTTCAGAGTTTATTTTCGGTTGATATAACAGATGGAACTCTTCCCGTTCAATCGCTCGCCGCATACCACTTTCAAGCGTCATGCGGCGCTCAGCATCGAGATCCATCGACGCATCGTATAGCTGGTAATTATTACGGCCCTGTGCCTTGGCCTGATACATGGCCGCATCGGCTTTTTTCAACAGGGAGTCAGGATCATCATCATGCATCGGATAAATACTGATACCAATACTGGTCGTAATATAGAGCTCATTCTCATCAGCCTGAACCGGCTTGGCGAGAGCCTTAAGTATCTTGCCTGCAACCTGCTCAGCATCCACGATATGATCAAGGTTGACCAGAACGATTGAAAACTCATCACCACCGATCCGGGCGACGGTATCGACCTCACGTACACAACTGCGCAAACGTTTGCCAACTTCCTGCAAAAGGATGTCACCAACGGCGTGACCGAGGGTGTCGTTAATGATTTTAAAACGGTCGAGATCCAGGTAAAGAATGCCGCATTTATGCTTCTCGCGTTTTGCCAGGGCCTGTGCCTGACGCAGACGGTCAGCAAAGAAAAGCCGATTCGGCAGACTGGTCAACTGATCGTGATGAGCCATGAAATAGAGCTGCTCCTGGGCTTTCTTACGTGTCGAGATATCACGGCAGATAACCCATACAGCTCCGGCCTCATCATTCTGAAAGCTGCAGGTGATCGTGCCTTCGACATCAATGGCGTCTCCACTCCGGGTCATCAAACGACCTTCCAGTGGATCGATCTTCTCGCCCTTGGTCGCCTTCTCAATTTCCGCCATGCATTTGACCCGCATGTCAGCGTCGATGACATCAAGAAGAGACAAACCTGACAGTTCATTTCGATCATAGCCGAGCACACGCTCCCACGCCCGGTTTGCGTAGAGAAACTGGCCATCAGGCTTAACACTGAAAATCAGGTCATTGGCACCTTCGAGGAACTCCTTGAGGCGTGCCTCAGTAGCTTGTACCTGGGCATGGCCGCGACGCAGGACAGTCATCAGATAATTACTGACCACGGCAGAAATAGTATTCAGCAAGCTGACCCAGAACCACATCAGGACCAGAAAGAAGCCGTGGCTGTGTAGCCCCTGATCAATAAACGGCATGGCGATGTTTGGCAGAATGTTGAGATACTCACCAACCAGAACAAAGCCATAACAACTCCCGGCAAACATGCCGAGGAGATAGACTTGTGAGCGGTTCTCAATCAGGATTGCCGCTTCGAAGGTCACCAGGATATAGACCGGCCAGAACCAACTGGCCGCACCACCACTTAAATGGATCAGCAAGGTAACACACAGGTAGTCGAGCATAACCTGCAGGTGACTTCCCCAGGCCTGCTGAGCCAGACGTTTATGATTGAAGTAATAAATCGCGTTATAGGTAAGGATTACGAACAGACCAACCAGCAGGCCAACAAGTTGTGATGTGGTCAGAAACCAACCGTAGTCGCTAAGCAGGTAGCCTGCAGCAGCACCAGCACCGTATATGGCAACGAGGCCAAGGAAGAACCAACGTGCCTTGGCAAGCAACAGAAATCGCTCATGGCGTTCCAGCAGAGTACTCTTCACCTTATTGCTCTGCATATCAACCCAACCCAGGGGCGATGACGATTCACCCTGCATAAAATCATTCATATGACAGAATTATCCTTTCACAAACATGAATAAGTACAGCGACTTGAATATAAAGAGTTTCTTAATAAACAGCCAGAAGAAATTCATTGTGGCGATAATCATTGAGAAGGCAACGATTATGCAACCGCCTTAGCAGCTTGTCGGACAATCAGGGCTGAAGCGAAAACTTGAATGTTTGAGGCCAGATTTTGGCTCATTTGAGAGTAATAGCCGTAGCCATTGGTCGAAAAGGAGCTGAAATATGGACCAAACAGACGAATTTGCAGCCAGTTTATTGATTGTCCAACAGGCTGTTAAAGGCTTGCAAAGTAACAAGGGCAACAGATTCGTCATCTGTTGCCCTCTCAATCATTTATGCAAAATCAAGATCACATCTCGTGACAAGATTCACAATCTTCAGCAACCCCGAAAGCGGTATCACCATCATGACAGGCTCCGCAGGATTCACCGGCTTCCATATCTTCCATGGTCACCTGGTTCGCGCCTCGCTCAGGCTGGAACAGATCGGGATGACACTCATCGCAACCAAACATGCCGGTGTGAGCTTCATGGGGAAAAGTGATGTTGCCTGCATCTTCGTTGACGTAAACAATATCACCGGCATGGCAGGTGGTGCAGTCCTCGGTAACGCCAAAGGCAGTATCGCCGTCGTGGCAGGCACCGCAAGACTCACCAGTTTCCATCTTCTTCATGCCAACCTGGTTGCTGTTGTTCTTGGCTTTAAATGTATCAGGGTGGCATTCATCACAGCCAAACATGTCGGTATGGACAGAATGACTGAAAGCGACTGTGCCAACAATCTGGGTCTGAATCGCTAAATCAATGGCGTTGGTGTGGCAGGTTTTACAGTCACCGGAAACTCCGAAAGCTGTGTCGCCATCGTGGCAGGCACCGCAAGACGCACCAGCTTCCATTTTCTTCATACCAACCTGATTGCTATTGGCTTTGGCTCTGAATGTGCCAGGATGACATTCGTCACAGCCAAACATCCCGGCATGAATCTTATGACTAAAAACGATTTCACCGACAGTACTCTGCATGGCGATGTCTTCCGCGCCTTGATGACAGCTGCCACAATCACTTTTAACACCAAATGCGGTGTCGCCATCATGGCAAGCGCCACAGGACTCTCCGTCTTCCATCTTTTTCATGCCGACCTGATTACTGTTGCGTTTTGCGATAAAAAGGTCTGAATGGCATTCATCACAGCTAAACATTTCAGTATGAACATCATGACTGAAAACGACTTTCTCAGATGTGCCATAGTTGATTTCAACATCACCAGCATGACAGGTTGTACAGTCCCCGCCGACGCCAAAAGCCTTCTTGCCGTTATGGCAAAAACCACAAGACTTGCCATCCTTCATTTCAGCCATGATGAACTCTGGATTCTTCTTGGTGACAATGTGAAAAACATCATTGTGACAAGTCGGACAGTTTTTACCGATCGATTTCATCTCCATATGTGTATAGTGGCTGAACTCAACCTTGCCTACCGAGTCGGTTTGCAGGTAGACTTTATCTTTGATCCAGCGACCATAGAGAACGGATGGCAGCGCCACCACAAGTAAGACTGTAAGTATCATCCAACGCCGTGTCATAATATTCCTCCATCAGCAAGTTTGGGCAACATTATACTGATTCTACCCGTTCGGCCAACTTTTTTAATGTGACACCCACCTGAGTGGGAGTCGCCCGGACAATTCACCACAAACAAGCAGAGTTCAGAAGAGAGAAACAATGGATCATCGTAGTACTGAAAACCTTTATGCCGTGGTTTCACCAGGGTTGGAAAAAGTTTGTGCCGCCGAACTGGCGGCTCTAGAGATAGTCCCACAGGAAGTCACGGCAGGCGGCGTTGCCTTTGCGGGCCACTTACGCGACATCTACCGCGCGAATCTCTGGTTGAGGACAGCCAGTCGAATTCTGGTTCGTTTCGCAGAATTCCGTAGTCGGGACTTTCCCGACCTTTATCGCCGGGCGCATCGTCTCCCCTGGGGACGATTCATTCGACCGGAGGCTTCAGTCTCCTTCCGTATCACCTGTCACTCATCGCGTCTTAATCACACCACACGCATTGCGGAGACACTTGAATCAGCCCTCAATCAAGCGCTTGGCCGTTCGACCAATCCTGTCGGTGACAATCCTCAGTTAGTCATGGTCAGAATCGTCGACGATCAGGTGGTTATTTCGATCGACAGCTCAGGCGAACTTCTACATCGTCGGGGTTACCGTCAGTCGGTGACCGCTGCGCCGCTACGTGAGACCTTGGCGGCTGGAGTGCTGATGCTGATTGGCTGGAATGACAGAATGCCTCTGGCGGACCCAATGTGTGGCTCTGGTAGCTTCCTTCTGGAGGGGGCGCTGCTTGCCCGCCAGCAGGCGCCAGGACTCAACCGCTCATTCGCCTTTATGAACTGGCCCGGATATCGTGAGGGGCTGTGGAAACTGCTTTGCGGAGAAGCACAACGCGCAGAGGTCGATGTCGCCCTGACGATCAGCGGG
>DAOWJU010000307.1 GCA_030640215.1 Desulfuromonadales bacterium | reverse complement strand
CTGGGCGCCGCCGTAGGCGACCCGGAAGCCAGTCATAACTTCATCGATGATCAGGACAATGTCTTCGGCGTCGCAGAGCTGGCGCAATCCTTCAAGGAAGCCTGCTCTGGGGGCAACACAGCCCATGTTGCCAGCAATTGGTTCCAGAATGATGCAGGCGATTTCGCCCGGATTGGCGGCGACTATTGCCTTGGCATCCGCGAGGTCGTTGTAGGTCGCCGTCAGGGTGTGTTCGGCGACGTTGGCCGGTACGCCAGGTGAGGTCGGCACGCCAAAGGTCGCCAGGCCGCTGCCGGCCTTAACCAGCAGAGAGTCGGCATGGCCGTGATAGCAGCCATCAAACTTGAGAATCTTGTCGCGACCGGTATAGCCGCGCGCCAGGCGGATAGCACTCATGGTCGCTTCGGTGCCGGAGGAGACCATGCGGATCATTTCGATGTTCGGATAAGCCTCGCAGACCATTTCGGCAAGCTGGGTTTCGCGAGCGGTGGGGGCACCGAAGGAGGCGCCGGTTGCTGCGGTCTGCTGGATTGCTTCGACGACTTTTGGATGGCAGTGGCCGAGAATCATTGGTCCCCAGGAGCCGACATAATCTATATAGGCGTTGTCGTCAGCGTCGAAGATTTTTGAGCCTGCGGCGCGAGTGATAAAGATCGGGTCACAACCAACTGATTTGAATGCGCGGACCGGACTGTTGACACCGCCCGGAATAACTTGCTTGGCCTTGGCAAAGAGGGCGGATGATTGCTGGTGGTTCATGGTGGCTCCTTAAGTTTGAATCAGCGTGTAGTGTGTGGAAATCGCTGTTTTGGTGAATTCAGAATTGTAGTTCGTCTGTTAGCATAGCCCCCAGAGACTGTCAACTATCGCCGACCTGGTTTGATTCAACTCCTGCTGTCTTGGTGACGACGATTGTTTTAGTTTTACTAAAACTGTACTGTGCTTTTTGCGAGATTCTCTAAAAAAATAAGTCTTTTTACGTCTAATGCTTAGGTTTCTTTGTGTCTCTATATGCCTTGTTAGGGTTTTTGAAGTAAAACTAAAAGGTTCTCATCGTATACGGTTTGACTTTGAGTAATAACTGATTTATAACCACTGGTCTGACCAATTTACAGGGTAGGGTATATGGCTGAACTGCTTGTCATTCTGGTAAGTGCCATCTTTGTCAACAACTTCGTGTTGGCGCGTTTTCTCGGCATCTGTCCGTTTCTCGGCGTTTCCAAAAAAGTGGAAACCGCGCTGGGTATGGGCATGGCTGTGACCTTTGTCATGACTGTGGCCACGGTGGTGACCTGGTTTGTCCAGTACTTCGTCCTGATCCCTTTTGGTATTGAATATCTGCAAACAATTGCCTTTATCCTGGTCATCGCCTCATTGGTGCAACTGGTTGAGATGGTGGTGCAGAAGGTCAGTCCGATCCTCTATCAGTCTCTGGGGATTTTCCTGCCACTGATTACCACCAACTGTGCGGTTCTGGGGTTGGCAGTGCTCAGTATTCAGAAGGATTATACCTTTCTGGAGAGTGTCGTCTTTGCGATCGGGGCAGCCCTTGGCTTTACGCTGGCCCTGGTGCTCTTTGCTGGCCTGCGTGAGCGACTGGAACTCTGTGCTGTGCCGCAGAGCTTTCGTGGCACGGCAATCGCTCTGGTGACGGCAGGTCTGTTATCTCTGGCCTTCATGGGCTTTGCCGGTTTGGTTAAAGGTTAATTATGCTCGCAGCTATCTTAAGCCTCGGATGCATCGGCCTGATTGCCGCTGTTGCGCTTGGCTTTGCCGCTAAAAAATTCGCTGTTGAGGTTGACCCGCGTGAACTTGCCGCTCTGGAAGTTTTGCCTGGGGCCAATTGTGGTGCCTGTGGTTTTCCCGGTTGTGGCGGTTATGCAAAGGCGCTGGTGGCCGGTAGCATCGATTTGAACCAGTGCCCCCCGGGTGGTGCAGATACAGTCGCGAAACTGGCGAATATCCTGGGTGTCGAAGCCTCGGCGGCAGCCCGCGAAATTGCCGTAGTCCTCTGTCAGGGCGATAACCGCAAGGCGCAAGTCAAATACCACTATCTGGGACTGGAAGACTGCACCGCCGCACAGCGGATTGCTGATGGGCCAAAAGTTTGCCCCGGTGGTTGTGTCGGTCTCGGTTCCTGTCTGCGTGCCTGCCCCTTTGACGCCATCGAAATGACTGCTGATGGTCTGGCAGTTATCAGCCGTGAAAAATGCACCGGTTGCCGCAAGTGTGTCGCTGTCTGCCCACGCAAAGTCATTCGTATGACACCTTATGAGTCTGTGGTCCACGTCCTTTGCAACAGTCACGACAAGGGTGCCCTGGTCCGCAAATACTGCCAGGTTGGCTGTATCGGCTGCAATATCTGTAAAAAGACCATTCCTGACGCTTATAAGATAGAGAATTTTTTGGCAGAAGTTGTTTATGAACAAGATGCTGAGGCCGCTGAGGCAATCAGCAAATGTCCAACGAAATGTATTCTGGACTTTTCTGTTGCTTATCCGGACGGCAGCGCGCAATTACCTGCCGTTACAGATAAGCCCCATGCGGCTTGATGACGGTGTGATGAGATGAGTTTGAAAACTTTCGCAGGTGGTATACATCCTCCGGACAATAAGGAGTGGTCAGCGCATAAGGCGATTGAAGACTGCCCTTTGCCTGCAGAATTTATTGTGCCTCTGGCTCAACATATCGGTGCGCCATCAGTTGCGTGCGTAGAAGTTGGCCAGCAGGTGGCCAAGGGCGAAGAGATCGGTTCCGCAAAAGGTTTTGTCTCCGTGCCGGTGCATGCACCGACCTCTGGCGAAGTCGTTGCCGTCGAAAACCGCCCGCATCCGTGGGGCACCTTACTACCAGCTGTTGTGATCAAGCCAGACGGTGAAGACCGTTGGTCGACAGAGCTGCAGCCCGCTGACCCGAGTGAGCTCTCTGCCGATGAAATGATCGAAAAAGTTCGTCTGGCTGGCGTGGTTGGTATGGGCGGCGCGGCTTTCCCGGCGCATGTCAAAATGTCACCGCCACCAGAGAAGAAAATCAATACCCTGATTTTTAACGGCGTTGAGTGTGAGCCATACCTGACGGCCGACCACCGTATGATGCTTGAAGAGCCAGAGCGAATTCTGCAGGGGGCTGCCCTGTTGCAATATGTGCTCGGTGCAGAGCAGGTGGTGATTGGCATTGAGGCAAACAAGCCGGATGCGATTGCCCTCTTTGAAAAGCATTGTGCCGGCACGCCGGTCGAAGTGATGCCCCTGCAAGTCAAGTATCCGCAGGGTGCTGAAAAACAACTGATTGCCGCTGTGACGGGCAAGGAAGTGCCTTCAGGCGGTCTGCCGATGGATATTGGTGTTGCAGTGCAGAATGTCTCAACGGCGGCAGCTATCACCGATGCAGTACTGTACGGGCGACCACTGATTGAGCGGATCTGCACGGTGACCGGCCCGGCAATTCGTGAACCCAAAAACTTAAGAATTCGTATCGGCACGCCACTCTCCCATCTGGTAGAAGTCTGTGGCGGGTTGGTCGAGGAACCGGGCAAGATTATTCTTGGTGGTCCGATGATGGGTTTTACCCAGCTTGGTTTCGATGTGCCGACAACGCGAGGGACTTCTGGTCTACTGCTGTTGCGCGCTGAAGATGTGGTCTCGCAGCCTGAAAGCCCTTGCATCCGTTGTGCACGCTGTGTCCAGGCTTGTCCGATTAACCTCCTGCCGACCACGGTTGCCGCCTATGCCCGGCGGGATTTATTGGCGGAAGCAACAGAATATTGTGCTATGGACTGTATCGAATGTGGCAGTTGCAGCTACGTCTGCCCCTCGACCATTCCGCTGGTACAGGCGATTCGTTACGGCAAGGCAGCAATCCTCGCCAAGAAGAGGAGTTCTCAAGTCTCGTGAGTCAGCAACTTTACCTGTCATCTTCGCCGCATATTCATTCAGGCGAGACCACCACCAAGGTGATGCGCGCAGTGATCTACAGCCTGTTGCCGGCCTGCGGTGTGGCTGTCTACTTCTTTGGTCCGTCGGCGCTGAGCGTTCTGTTGATTGCGACCTTGGGTTGCCTTGCGACCGAGGTGGTCTGTCAGCGCCTGATGGGGCAACCGGTGACGATTGCTGATGGTAGCGCTGCAATCACAGGGATTCTTCTCGCTCTCAACCTGCCGCCGACCAGCCCCTGGTGGCTGACATTGTTCGGTGCGGTGGTTGCGATTGCTATCGGCAAACAGGTTTACGGTGGTCTGGGTTCAAATCCTTTCAACCCGGCCCTGGTGGCCAGGGTTGTGCTTCTTATCTCTTTTCCCGTGCAGATGACCACCTGGTCGGCACCGGCATTGGTCGGTTCCGGTCTTGACCTGGTGACAACTGCGACCCCGTTGGGAGAGTGGAAAAACGCTGTCATGTTGACTGGGGAAATGCCCACCGGTCTGGAGGGTGGCCTGCCGAGTTATTTCCTCGGCACTATGCCCGGCAGTATTGGTGAAGTTTCTGCCCTGGCGTTACTGCTTGGCGCGGCCTATCTTTTCTATCGACGCATTCTGACCTGGCATATCCCGACTGCCTTTGTCGGTACCGTGATTCTGCTCTCGGGCCTGTTCTGGCTGATCAATCCGGCAAAATATCCAAGCCCGGTCTTTCATATGGTGACCGGTGGCCTTATCCTTGGCGCTTTTTTTATGGCAACCGATATGGTGACTACGCCGGTTTCTACCAGAGGTATGCTGTTGTTCGGTGTCGGTTGCTGGCTCTGCTTTATCTCTGCTGGCCATGCTCCGATGTGTTTCGTCGCAGTTCCAACGCTGTAAGGAAAGTTTGATGCAAAAAGAGGCTTCACATGCAGGTGTCTGGTTCGTTCTCGGCGCAGCGTTACTCTGGGGAACCACCGGCACCGCTCAGGCCTTTGCACCGGCTGGCTTTGATCCAAAAGTGATTGGTGCTCTGCGACTCTTGGTCGGCGGCATCGCCTTGTTGAGTCTGGCTCTCTATCGGCGGGAGTTGACGGGGTTGCG
>DAOWJU010000336.1 GCA_030640215.1 Desulfuromonadales bacterium | reverse complement strand
TCCGAGATATACATCTTCGGCTTGATGGCAATCAGCGTCAGTCTGCTGTTTGGCTACACGGGACTACTTTCCTTCGTACAATGGACCTTCTTTGGTCTGGGTGCTTATACAGCAGCCCTGATGTTGCAAAACGGCTACAACAACCTCTTCCTGATCCTGCTGGCGGGCATGCTTGTAGCTTTTCTTGCCTCGCTGGTGGTCGGCTTTTTATCAGTCAGGCTGGATGAGATCTTTTTTGCCATGATCACCCTCGGCTTCGGCATGATGTTCTTCTCGATCGCGCACAACTGGATCGACGTGACTGGCGGCAGTGACGGTCTTCCGGTGTTCTCTCTGCCGAGCCTGAACCTGTTCGGTACCGAGTTGACCTTCTATGCGCCCACCAACATGTACTACCTGGTGCTGGTGTTTGTCGTACTGGGATCTTTCCTGCTCTGGCTGATCGTTAATTCTCCTTTCGGCCTGATTCTCAGGGCGCTGCGCGAGAACAAGCAACGTGTGTCATTTGTCGGCGGCAACGTTAACCAGCTGAGAATTGTTGCTTTTTCGATCTCCGGTGCTTTTACCGGCCTGGCCGGGGTTCTGTTTTGCCTGTTCAACAATATGGCCACGCCCGAGTTCATGCATTGGAGCTTTTCGGCCAAGGCAGTGATCATGACAGTCATCGGTGGGTCCGGTGTTTTTCTTGGTCCTCTGTTCGGTGCGGGTATCTTCTTTGTACTCGAACAGGTCATCATCCAGTTTTCGGAAAACTGGATGCTGTTTCTGGGCATTGTCCTGGTGCCAATAGTCCTGTTCTTTCCGGATGGGGTTGTTGGCACACTGCACAATAAATTTTTTAAGTAGTGCCCATCTAAAAACTCTGGAGAAGCACAAGGTCTGAAGATGACAACAGACGCTGTTTTACGTATAGAACATCTCGGTCATTCCTATGGCAAGTTCAAGGTAATCGAGGATATCTCCCTCGCGGTCGGAAAAGGCGAAACAACCGCCTTGATCGGCCCTAACGGGGCTGGCAAGACTACCTTCTACAATGCCATCTCGGGGAAATTCCCACCTACAAAGGGCCAGGTTTTCCTGAATGGCGCAGAGGTCACCGGTCTGCCGTCGCACCGCATGGTTGATAAAGGAATGTGCCGTTCATTCCAGATCACTAACGTCTTTACCGAATTGACGGTGGTCGAAAACATCTTCAGCCCGCTCGTCATCCATCAGAAAAAACATTACAAGCTGTACGGCAACATTTACAAGGACAAGCAGATTGTAGAGAAGGCCATGCACACCCTGGAGATGGTTGGCTTTGCCGACCGGGCCGGTGAGACCGTCTCGAGCCTTGCCTATGGCGACAAACGTCTGGTTGAAATGGCTATAGTGCTGGCCCGTGATCCGAGCGTGGTCCTGCTGGATGAACCAACAGCCGGGATGAACCCGGAAGAGACCGAGAATATGATCAATCTGATAAAGGACCTGGCCCGAGACTCTGGAACCACCTTCTTTATCACTGAACACGACATGAAAGTAGTCTTTTCGCTTTCCGAGAAGATCTACGTACTGCATCAGGGCCACCTGCTGGCCGAGGGGAAGCCGGAAGATATCCGCGCCAACGAAGACGTCCAGGAGGCGTACCTGGGGAGAAAAGTACATGCTTAAAGTCGAAGACATCCACACCTATTACGACGACAGCTATATCCTACAGGGTGTCGATCTTGAAGTGAATACCGGTGAAATCGTCTGCCTGCTGGGACGCAATGGAGCCGGCAAGTCGACAACACTCAAAAGCATCATGGGCTACAATCATCCGAGACAGGGGCGGATCCACTTCAAAGACCAGGATATCACCCAACAATCGGTGTACAAGAACGTGCGTTTGGGGCTGGGTTACGTGCCTGAAGATCGGCGGATTTTTGCTGACTTATCGGTACAGGAGAATTTCGAGGTCTCTTTTAATGACGCCACGGAGACCCGCTGGTCAATCGATGATCTCTTTGCAACCTTCCCACTACTGGACAAATTCCGTCACCGCAAAGGTGGTGAGTTGAGTGGTGGTGAACAGCAGATGGTCGCCATCGCCAGAGCCCTCGCCTGTCAGCCCAAGATGCTTCTGCTGGACGAACCCTGTGAAGGTCTTGCTCCGGTGATCGTGGAGCAACTAGACAAAATCATTATCAGGCTGAAAGAGCATTTTCCGATTCTGCTGGCCGAACAAAACGCCCATTTCGCACTGGGGATCTCTGATCGCGGTTACGTGATTGACAAAGGCAAGATCAGGTTCGCGGGGACCAGTGAAGAACTGCAGCAAAATGATGAAATCAAAAGGCGCTACCTGTCGGTCTAGGAACCTGTCAGACCATCCATGGGCCAAACAGCTGGGTTTGCAGCCGATCATGGGTTGTCGGACAGGCTCCTAGCTTGTTCGCCATTTTTGCAAAGACTCATAGGCTGCGACAGACAAGACTATCCCGCCACCAATCAGAACTGACAGATTTGGTGTCTCTTTGATGACATACCAAGCGAGAAGTGCAGCAATCACGGGTTGCAGACAACTGATTAAGGCAACAGATTTTACCGACAGCTGTTTCATGCTGAAAACCAACAGGGTATGCGCTCCTGCAGTGCTGAGGATTCCAAGAAGAGCCAGCTTAATGAAATCAACTGGAGACAAAGCACGCACCTGCGGGTAGTCAACAAACATTGCCAGCATCAAGCCAACGGCAACCACCTGATGAAACATCAAGCTGTCACTGGTCACATTAATGAAATAATATTTCTGAAAAAGGTTGCGCAGTGCAAACAGAACTGCGGAAAAAACACCCCATAAAACTCCCTGTAGGACCTGTTCTTGAAAGTCAGTCAAGCCTTGGACAACCATTACCGCAAGCCCCGCAAGCATAATCACTCCAGCGACAATATCTCCAGATTTAATCCTCTGTCTGGAAAACAGTGGCTCAAGCAGAATAGTGATCATTGGAAAGCTGAAGAGGGATAGCATGCCAACGGCCACGGAAGAAATCTGCATCGCATGAAAAAAGGTCACCCAGTGTAAACCGAGCAGCAGCCCCAGGCCATAAACACCTGTATAGGTTCGAGCTCCACTTAACCGGAAGCTGCGATTTTGCAACAGGGCGAACAAGGCAAGACAAACAGCTGCAACCATCCCACGCAGTTGGATAATCGAGATCGCATCTAGGGGGATCAGTTTCGCGAACAAGCCGGTGAGCGCCAAGAGAAAGATTGCGAGATAAAGGCTCGGCAAACCAAGTCGGGAAGGGAGCATGTCAGGTGACTTTCATTCAGCCGGCCGCCTTACTCAGCAGCCGAATCCCCGCATCGAGACCTTCAAGAGTCAGAGGGAACATCCGCTTTTCCATAAGCTGCTGAACCATACCGACTGACTGGGTGAAGTTCCACCAACCCTGCGGACTCGGATTAAGCCAGATAGCATCTTTGTAAACATCAGTTAAACGCTGATGCCAGACATATCCAGCTTCGTCGTTCATATGCTCGACGCTACCACCGACCATGGAAATTTCGTAAGGGCTCATAGAGGCATCACCAACGAAAATCAATTTGTAATCAGAACCGTAAGTGTGAATGATATCCCAGAGAGGAACCCGCTCGGCCCGGTAGCGTTGGTTGTCGCGCCAGACACTCTCATAGATAAAATTGTGGAAATAGAAGTATTCCAGGTGTTTGAATTCAACGCGGGCAGCGGAGAAGAGCTCTTCACAGACCTTGATATGCTCATCCATGGAACCACCAACATCGAAGAAGAGCAGCACCTTTATCTTGTTGTGAAGCTTTGGTACCAGCTGCAGATCGAGATAGCCGGCATTATTGGCGGTGGCACGAACAGTACCAGGTAAATCGAGAACCTCCGGTGCACCTTCACGGGCGAAGTGCCGCAACCTGCGCAAGGCGACTTTGATATTACGGGTGCCCAACTCCACCGAACCATCGAGATTTTTAAACTCTCGACGGTCCCAGACCTTCACCGCCCGACGATGCCTGGACTTCTCCTGACCGATACGGATCCCTTCCGGGTTGTAACCATTGGCACCAAAAGGAGAACGACCGCCAGTGCCGATCCACTTACTACCGCCCTGATGTCGTTCTTTTTGTTCGGCAAGTCGCTTTTTCAGTGTCTCCATCAACTTCTCGAACCCACCAAGTGCCTCGATCTGAGCTTTTTCCTCTTCGGACAACACCAGTTCGGTCAGCTTGCGTAGCCACTCCTCCGGGATATGAGTTTTGATCTCCTCGCCGAGATCAGTCACCCCCTCAAAGTATTGAGCAAAAACCCGGTCGAACTTATCGTAATTTGTCTCATCCTTAACCAGACAAAGCCGCGCAAGGTAATAGAAATCCTCGACGTTACCCCAGACCACCTGCTGATCCAAAGCCTCAAGCAGACTCAGATATTCACGAATGGTTACCGGAACCTTGGCTTGTTTAAGTTGTAAGAAGAAATCAACTAACATAAAAGCTATTCTAGCGTGCGCAAATGATTCAAACCCTTATAATCGTCAGCCTTAAAGCACAACTTTTGAGTCGCTTCACCCCATCGTTTACGCTCCGCAATAAGCTTCAACAAAAGCATGCCATCGTTGATAAAACGACCACCCAGAACGTCAACTCCCCTGGAAAACAGAGGATCGGGGAAATATCCGGCAGTAGGCCCCAATACTGAGATGTGTTGAGCATTCATGCACTGTTGAAGCACGTCATCAAGAGTGTCATTCAACAGGGTTGTACTGGTGCAAAGGACTTTATTGCAGCTATTCAATTCGGTGACGTCAAGAGTCACATGTAGTTTCGGGTAACGCTCGATCAGTTGCTGATCTTTTTCCACGATAATGAGCTCAGCGTTGCGGTTCTGCATATATTTCAGCAGAGGCGGAAAAAAGCCCACCATGCCCACGCGGTCACCATCCTCAATATTCATAAGTCCGAGAGACTCTATGGCGCCATCAGGTCCGCGGTCTGATATGCCCATTACATGCTGCCAAATAGCGTTGAT
>DAOWJU010000157.1 GCA_030640215.1 Desulfuromonadales bacterium | reverse complement strand
GATGGGCATGGGTCTGGTTGACGGCATGGGGAATCTGGAGGTTGCCATTCGGCGTGCTGCAGAGCTAGGTGGTGTTGATGGTGAGCCAAATGTCGTTTACCCCCCCGGCAAAAAACCAAGATTTATTGATCTGTTTATTGAGGAAACCTTAAATCGCCTGCGATTCGCTTTGCAGAAAGAGCGTACAGTGGGTTTGCAGTATCTTTGGCCAGGATTTAATTAGTTTTCGTCTGGAAACGGCCCTTTTCCGCAATCTCTGCGTCAATCTGCACATTTGATTGTGCGGCGTAAAGCGCTACGCCTTCGCTTCAGTGCTTGACTTGATTAACCTGGGCGCTAGATTTCCTTGACCTTGCGAAAAATTGCTCGCTTCCAAATCGAAAACTGCAATTGTGCCATCTGGAGTTTCCGGATAGGAACTAATTAGGAGGTTTGTTATGACGAAGAGTGGACTGGTTGAACAACTGACAGTTGATAATGATGTTCTCAACAAGCGTGAAGCTGAACTGATTGTTAATTCCATCTTTGACAGTATTGGTCAGGCTCTGGTTGAAGGCGACCGTGTCGAGATACGCGGCTTCGGTTCTTTCACTATTCGTGAGCGTGATGCACGTGAGGCTCGTAATCCTAAAAGTGGTGATATCGTGCAGATCTCAGCAAAGAAGACGCCCTTTTTTAAAACCGGCAAAGAGTTACGTGAGCGAGTTAACGTACCCTGATTAGCCGTGTATTGTACCAGCATGACTAAGGCCCCGCTCGTTTGAGCGGGGCCTTAATTGTTTATAGTCGAATCGCCTCGTTTTATAAGTAACCTCAGGAGATAAAACCAAGCGCTGTGTTTTAAAGCAACCTCCAGAATGCCGATGTTTACTCCCTAAGAGAGGACCTGTAACTCCGAGTGTACCCAGGATGGGCGTTTCAGGCTTCCCGCTCAAGGGCGGGCTTGCTCACCACAACCCGACTCCGGGCAATAAGTCGTTTAGTTGGTCAGCACAATCGGAAATATGTCGCGCATTCCAGAGGTTGTCAAAGATCTTGGTAGCTCTTATAACCCATGCTAGCATAGGTCGTCGCTCTGTCAATAGACGACTCTGATATTTCTCTGTGTATTGATCAGGTTGATACTGCTTTGTTCAGAGAAGTGTGACTTGTACGTTCATAACTGACCTCAACAACGCATCTGTGCCATGATAAATATTGACAAATCTCCCCGTCCTGGAGCCTATCGATTTACTGTTGCGGACGCCTTTGATGGTTTGCGCCTCGATCAGTATCTTGCTAAAGGTACTGACCAGTTTTCGCTATCCCTGGCTACACATCTGATAAGCCTTGGCGGTGTCCACCTTTCAGGCAGAAGGATGCGCCACTGCGGTTATCCGGTCTCGACAGGTGACAGTCTTGAAGTGTTTATAGACACACAACCGCTCCAACCGATGACGCTGGATAAAGAGCATATTCTCTATCGTGATCAGGATTTGATTGTGCTTGATAAACCATCCGGAATGGTGACCCAGCCAGCTCCGTCTCGATATCAGGGTACGCTCTACGCCGAGCTGCAGAATCTGCTTAGAGACCCGAAACGTAAGGAGCATCGACCGAGCATCGGCATGGTGCAGCGTCTGGATCGGGATACCTCTGGCGTGATGGTTTTTTCAATTCATAAAAGGGCGCATAAGAAGATGTCTGAAGCCTTCCAGGGGCGTGATATCGGCAAGGTTTACTGGGCTCTGATATCCGGGGTGCCACAGGAGGAAGAGGGCAAGTTCTGTTCACTGCTGGCGAAACGCAGATCGACAAACCTGATGGTCTCTGTTGCTCGTGGCGGTAAACCGGCAGAGACTCGTTACCGTCTTCTCCAGACCATGGATCAGGTCAGCCTGGTCGAAATAGACTTAATAACCGGTCGTTCTCACCAGATTCGTGCTCATTTTTCTGAAGCTGGTTTGCCATTGTTGGGTGACACTGCTTATGGTGGCCCACAAACGGTTGGCGACCTCAAGATTCCCCGCCAGATGCTGCACTCAAGAGCACTCGCGTTCAAACATCCTGTAACCGGCAATGAAATGGTATTTACAGCACCTTTGCCGAGCGATTTTTCCACTGTCCTGGGTTACCTCGATGGCTCCTTGAAAGGTATGGGCGGATAAGGTATTGTATCGCCCGTTATGATAACTTTTCCGCAAATTGATCCAATCCTTTTTCAAATAGGGCCACTGGCAATCCGTTGGTATGGTTTGATGTACCTGCTTGGCTTTGGTGCGGCCTACATGCTTATCCGGCATCTGGCTACTCTTCGCAACCTCGCGCTCACCAAGGACGGTGTCTCCGATCTACTCTTCTACGGAGTTCTTGGCGTGGTCCTCGGTGGCCGCCTTGGCTATGTCCTCTTCTATAACCCGTCACAATATTTTTCACGTCCTCTGGAAATCTTTGCTGTCTGGCAGGGTGGTATGAGCTTCCATGGCGGGTTGCTTGGTGTTGTGGTCGCATCGGTGATTTTTTGCTGGCGTAGAAAACTACCGATTCTGTTGACCGGTGACATCGTGGTGACCTCTGCAACCATTGGTCTCGGCCTTGGCCGGGTCGGGAACTTCATCAATGGAGAATTGTGGGGGCGTGTGACCGAACAGCCCTGGGGGATTATCTTCCCTGGCGGCGGTCCTCTGCCAAGGCATCCCAGCCAACTTTATGAAGCCGCGCTTGAAGGCCTTGTGCTCTTCATTATTCTGTATTTTCTTCATCGGCGTAAAGTTACCGAGGGTGTGCCGTTTTTCTGTTTTTTTATCGGTTATGGCCTGTTCCGTTTTCTGGTTGAATTTGTCCGTCAACCGGACGCTCATCTTGGTTTTCTCTGGGGTGGGGCAACCATGGGGCAGTTACTCTCTTTGCCGATGATTGTCTTCGGGCTGACCGGTTGCTTCTATCTCTATCGACGGAGGAGATCACAATGAAGGGCATACGTGGCATTATCTTTGATTGCGATGGTGTGCTTTTTGAGAGCCGTAAAGCGAATCTGGCTTATTATAACGCCGTCTTGGCCCATTTCGATGAAGCGCCAGTCAAAGACTCCGACCACGCCAAGTCACATCTCTGTCATACCGCAGCCAGTACGCACGTTTTCGCTCAACTCCTGGGCGAGGAGCGTGCACCGAAAGCACTCTCTATCGCTGCAGAGCTCGATTATCATCAGTTCATTCCATATATGACCCCTGAGCCAGGCATGAAAGAAGCCTTGTCGAAACTTGCCGAATCATATCCATTGGCTGTTGCGACAAATCGCGGCCACAGTATGCCGAGCATTCTTGAGCACTTCGGCTTGAGCGGTTTTTTTCAGACAGTTGTCACCAGTAAAGATGTCGAGCATCCCAAACCCGCACCAGATATGTTGCACGAAGCTGCGAAACGACTGCAATTTGCAACCCATGAACTGCTCTTTGTCGGTGACTCAGAATTGGATCAGGCCGCTGCCAGAAAAGCCGGAATGCCCTTTGCGGTTTATCGTGGTGACTTACAGGCTGATGTGCGACTGGAACATCATGTAGAGTTAGTGGAATTGTTCGTAAAAAATACGGTGTGTGGCGCGTAGCCTCACAGTCAAACAGACTCCTAGTGGATATACTCAATATTGTTTATCTTTGCAGCAATGCCGAATTTCCCGTCGTGTTGCTCTACGCGCACAACTTCTCCCTGGCAACCCAGCTTGATCGGCTTTCCGGGCAGGGCGTAAGCAAGATCCAGTGAAAAGTCCAAGTCCCAGCCTTCAGCAAAGAGACGATCAGTCAGGAAATAAATGCCTGCTAAACTGACATCGCGAGTGACCGACTCCTCCTGTCCAATATGAACTGGAATCTCAACATCAATACGATGTGAAGCTCTTTTTTCGTCATGATTCATAGCTTTCACCTTCATTGCTGACTTACATAAGAACATATGTGATGGGTTTTACAATCTCAAGACCTCAAAATGGTCCTTTTGCCGCCATGGATGCCAACTTTTGGTTGATTCAAATACGGTAGAAACGGATAACAATGGCCACCTGGTGATCGAACCCGGTGGCCATAATTATGTGTGTTAGAGGATGTCCGAACTCAACCAAAACTTGCAATGTGCCTCAGATTAAGTCTGAGTCACTACACTTGAAGATACAACAAACAACGATATAATTGCACTTCATCAGCCAATCGTAACCTTCCTGAACAGGATATATTATGAAGCCAGTTGAAGCGCAAGACCCGCCTGCAAGACCGGAACAGGTCGATAGCTCTACCCCTTTCCCCGTATTCCTAAAAACTTTCAAAGCGAGTCTGGAAAATGTCTTCCGGGTCCGGGAAGATATCAACCAACTTAGTGTCAATCGCGGTCTGCCACCTTATGTGTTGCGTGATGTCATGGCCAGCAACCCCTTCTCGACATTTATTACGACTGAGCATAATGGGCGGGGAGGGCACGTTCACGAAGGAATCGCCTTACTTGAGGCCGCGTCCTACGAATCCCTCGCTCTCTCTCTGGTCTTTGGCATCAACTGGGCGCTCTTCATCCAGCCGGTGACCAAGTATGGCCAGGACGCAGCAAAAGAGGCCGTGCTTGCTGATTTCGTGAAGAATCGCAAGATGGGCGGACTGATGATCACCGAACCGGATTATGGCAGCGATGCGCTGCATATGCAGAGCTCATGGGTCAAGCAGGACGACCACTGTCAGATCAAAGGTACAAAACACTGGGCGGGGCTGACCGGGTGGGCTGATTACTGGTTGCTCACAGCTCGTAAGTTGAGCCCCAAGAAAGGTCTTGCTCGCGACATCGATTTCTTTATCTGTGATGCGAATGCTCCCGGCCAGAGGATTGTCGTTGAAGAAAAGTTCAATAACCTCGGTCTCTACATGATTCCTTATGGCCGAAATCTTATTGATGTCGCCGTGCCCGCGACGCATCGACTGGTGCCGCACAGCACGGGGATCAAGATGATGCTCGACATCCTGCACCGTAGCCGTATGAATTTCCCGGCGATGGCGATGGGTTTCCTCACCCGTATTCTGGATGAAGCAACCATTCATTGCCGTGATCGCCTGGTGGGAAGTCGGCCGTTACAGAGTTACGACCAGGTGCAGGCGCGTTTGGCAAAAATCCAGTCGGCGTTCACCATTTGCTCGGCGATGTGTGTCAACACTTGTGAAAAGGCTGGTATTGAGCACAACCTGGCAACGCACGGCTTCGAGGCCAACGCCATCAAGACCTATGTCACCGATCTGATGCAGGAGACCTCTCAGTCGCTGTTGCAGCTGGTCGGTGCCAAGGGCTATCGACTCGACCATTTTGCCGGTCGTGCAGTGGTTGACAGTCGACCGTTTCAAATTTTCGAAGGGTCGAATGATATTCTCTATGCACAGATTTCCGAAACCTTGCTCAAGCAGATGAAAGTTGCTAAAGAAAAGAACCTGTTCCGCTATTTACACAGCTTCGATCTTACCCATCGTGCCAGCGGCCTGCTCAAGGATATGGTCGATTTCGAACTCAACACGTCGTTGTCACAGCGCAAACTTGTTGAGTTCGGCCAGGTGGTCAGCCGAATTGTTGCTATGGATCTGGTCCTGAAGCTTGGTGAGAGGGGCTTTGACAAAGAATTGATCAACGGCAGTCTGGGGAATCTGCGGCAGGAGATTGCAACCTTGTTGGCGAATTACTCGTTTGAGAACCGTGTTGAGCTGATCGATCCAGAACAGCCTCATCCTTCGTGGCAGAGTTATTACGACATCAATGCTTAGCCAGAAAACGATCAAGTTGATTGGCAAAAGCCTGTTTGTCGCATGAGCTGAAGGCCGGTGGTCCACCGGTCTCTACTCCACAGCCGCGAAGTTCGTCGAGCATATTGCGAACGGCAAGGCGCTCATGGATATTGTCCTCTGTGTAAAACTCGCCGCGTGGATTAAGGGCATGCCCTGCTTTTTTGATGGCTGCTGCGGCCAGGGGAATATCGGCGGTGATGACCAGATCACCGGATTGCATCAACGCCACAATCTTGTCATCGGCGACATCGAATCCCGCTTCTACAACCAGCGAGTCAATATGAGGAGATGCCGGGGTATGCATTGGTTGATTGGCCACCAGCGTGAGTTGTACCTTCTTCCTGTCTGCTGCCCGATATAAGATGTCTTTGATCACTCTGGGGCAGGCGTCGGCGTCGACCCATATCTTCATCTCTGTGTCACCCTTTTTATTGTAGAAGACCGTCTCATCAAAATGAGGCTGTCTGATCAGTTAAAGGTAGCATGAAACTCAACTATTTAGCACAATAGCTTCATGTCACTCTATTCATTCGCTTCTTTCAGCAAATTAAACCGACGCATGATCTTCCTGTTGATCGCCAGCCATCTTCTGTGGAGTTGTGCTGCCCTTGGTCTCTGGTCGGTCGGACGTTTGATCGAACCGGTTCTTTACTGGTGGTCAGCCGTCTTCATCTCCCTGCAACTCTATGCCGCCGCTCAGCTGCTCCTGCCCGCACTGCTGTTACACCCTGAAGAGCGTAACCGCAGCTTTTATCTCTTCTGGGGCATAACCCTGATATTGATTGTCTGGCTGATCAACCAGTTGACTGCAGACGGCGTCTGGTTGTCTTTGCTCTCTGTGGTCAAGTCGAGCCTGTTGCTGCTGGTCGCAACGATTACTGGTGCTGCCTTGGCCAGATATGTCAATCGTCTGTGGGAGATTGTGCCAGTCTGCATTGTGATGACGCTGGCCGATTTTGCCAGTTGGCTCTATGGCCCGACCGCAGGTTTCACGCAACAGATCCAACAATACTATCTGGCGCCAGAAGGCCCTCCGCCACTTATTGACATGGTTCTGATCAAACTTGCCTTCCCTGGCTCTGTTGGATTGGCGCCGGTCTTCGGCATCTCCGACTGGATCATGGTGGTTTTCTTCGCCATCGTTGCCAATCGCTATGAAGTTAACGACAATCTGATTGGTCCGTCCGGTGAAACACTCGCGCGGCAGGGGCGGATCGGTTGCTATCTGCCCGTATCGGTTGTCGCACTCTTTATCGCAATCATACTGGCGCAGACGACCGGTCTCTTTATCCCCGCGTTGCCGTTGATTGCCCTGATCATGCTCCTCTGGTACGCTGGCCGATATTTGTTTCGCAAGACTTAGTCTAGATACACAGACAACAGGAATCCCAACAGCCATGAGAACTTCTAATTCGTCACTCGTATATTCAAGCGAATCTGGCCGTATCTGCCCCAAATGCCGTAAACCGGTTGGTGGCTGTCTCTGTCGTAAGCAGGCTACGGCCGCTCCAGCGGGAGACGGCATCGTTCGTGTTGGGCGGGAAACTAAAGGTCGAAAAGGCAAAGGAGTAACCCTGATCAATGGAGTCCCTTTGCCACCTGATGAGCTTAAAAAGTTGGCCAAAGAGCTGAAACAGAAATGTGGCACGGGTGGAACCTTGAAAGATGGAGTGATTGAAATTCAGGGTGACCACCGTGATGTGTTGATCGATCTACTCAAAGCGAAAGGGTGGACGGTTAAACGGAGTGGAGGGTAACTATGAAAGTTTTTGTCATGCTTGGCAGCCTGAGCGCTTTTGTCGGTGTCGCTTTAGGTGCATTCGGTGCGCATGGCCTGAAAGCCAAAGTGACTCCGGAAATGTTGACCGTCTGGCAAACCGGTGTCCAGTACCATCTGGTTCACGCTCTTGGGCTCGTGCTGATAGGCATTCTTTGCCAACTCATGCCTGAAACCGCTCTGTTACGCAATGCCGGCTGGATGATACTGGCAGGAACCTGCCTGTTCTCCGGTTCTCTGTACGTTATGGTCCTCTCCGATATCCGAGTGCTTGGTATGATCACGCCCTTGGGTGGAATAGCTTTTCTTGTCGGCTGGTTGATGGTTGCTGTTGCCTCCTGGCAACAAGCCGCTTAAGTGTAAATCATAACTCTTTTTCTGGTTGGAATGACAAAAAGCGCAGGAGCCCTCACGGAGCCCTGCGCTTTTCATTTCTTGTCTGGCTGCATTCAGACTACTTCCGCCGCTTCGGAGGACGTCTTGTCCTTTTTGGTTTCTCAGGGGGTGCTGCATTTGCCACGGGAGTTGCGGTCCTTCTCGGCAGAGCAGCTGTTACACTGATGATGCGTTTGTGCAGGGAAGTACCATCGAGTGTGGTGATGGCATCTTTTGCTTCGGCAGCGGTTTTCATGTGAACAAAGGCGCAGCCTTTGGGCAGGCCTGATTTCTGGTCGGTAACCATGTGAATGCCGCGCACTGTTCCGCAGATGGCGAAGAGCTTTTGCAGATCCTCTTCTTCGGTTTCGAAGTCGAGGTTGGCTACGTAGAGGTCTTTGATGGTTGGTTTTTCTTTCATTTGGTTCTCACTTACTTAATATTCAGTTATTAGTTGTCAGTTGTTTTTTCCTGATAGCCGTTGCAGCCGGTTGACTCGGCGTGTTTCTGATGCTCAGGATAAGCGCGGCAGTGATCTGGCTTGATGTCGTCGATACCGCACAGATGGCCTTTTTGGCCGAGGCGATCAAGCAGCCAGGGGCAACGTTCAACATCGTCTCCTGTTTCCGGGTTTACCCAAGCTGTGTGCAGCTTGTTGTTTGGCCCAAGATTAAGAGTTTTGACCCATGCCAGCAGATCATCGCGACCTAGCTGTCGCCAACGTTCCAGATCAGCATTGCTGACGCAACCGTTGTAGGCGTCAATCAGGTTGAGACAGCATTGGCCGCAACAGCGACAGTTAAAGGTCTGCTTCATCGTTTGTATAGTGTCACCGAATTGCTTAATGCAAAAGTGAAAAGTGAAGTCATTGTTTATTTGTCAGAAAATTAAGGCAGAAACAGGCGTGCCAATAAAAAAACCGGCTTCTTATTGATAGAGACATTTAGGAAGACAAAACTAAGGCCACCAGGGTTCGATCCTTGGTGGCCGTTTTTGTTTTCATTTATACGTTGACATCTCTGACTAAATCAGTAAGTTATTAATTGCAGAACAGAGTTGTTCATTTTTACCTCCTAAAAGCAAAATCTATAGAACCCGTTGACACACAGTTCCCCCAATAGATAACGCACTTTAATACTACAAGGATTGTAACAAT
>DAOWJU010000034.1 GCA_030640215.1 Desulfuromonadales bacterium | reverse complement strand
GCACCAATACGACCACCGGTCTGGCCAAACAGACCCTGTATTTCAGCATCCGGATCACCGACGATTTCTGGTGGGGCACCGTTGAGGCTGTTTGGATCGTTGATCAAATGGCTGACACCAACGCTACCGTCATGGCAAGCCATGCAGAGCAGCGACTCATCATTAATATCTCGCGAAACAGACAACCCTGAGAGATATGAAGAGATTGTCGCACTGTTGTAATGGGTAAAGGTATTCGCGGCAGGCAGACTGTGATTCCAGAGTGGCCCGGTCAGTAAGCCACCGTGTGGAGTGTGGCAAAAGACACAGACCTCATCAACGTTGTCGGACTGATAGAAGAAGTAGGTGGATGTGCTCGACAGGTTATGGATCGTGTTCGCCACGTTTTGAGTCGTGCTTTTAGCCCAAACGGGTGAAGCCAAAAGCGCCATGAGCACCAACAGAAAAGTAATTTTTTTTGTGATCTGCTTCATTCCAAAGTCCTTACCAACGTTAACCTGCGCCTTAGTGCGTAGTGATTAGTTACAGAGATTAGCCAACTCAATTGCGGAAGTTTGTGCAGCACCTGCTGCCAAACGGAGTGCGATATCATTTGCAGCGAGCTCCGCAGCCGCATAGTCGCCAGCCTCAATCAGTGCAGCAAGTACCGAGACATCGGCTAACAGCTCCGGATCTTCATCGGCTACGAGCCCACCGAGTTCATCAACCTTATCCTGCAATGCCAACTGGAAACTGGCAACAGGCTGATCGCTTTTGCCAGTGAGATAGATCAATTTTCCGTCGCTCTGACCAACCAGCAATTGTTTGCCGGAGCCATTAAGAGCGATCGGGAAGGCACCGGCGAAATCAGTTTTTCTGTCGCTGAACTGGTCTACGACCTGGTACTCGCCACCGACCTTGGCATAGATGGTCACAGCGCCACTAGCCGTCAGCATCAACTCTTTCTGACCATCAGCATCCCAATCGACAGGGAAAGGAACCACGGCACCGGCAACCTGCAAGGCAACAAACGGAGCAGCCAACATCGGAGCTTCGTCACTACCCTGGTTCAGGAAGACGAGCACCTGACCGTCGGCGTTACCAACCATGAGATCCTTGGCACCATCGCCATTATAATCAACCACGGCCGGAGCAGCATTATTGCCCGCAGCAAGGGCACCATTGACCGTCTGCATATCTGTACCGACGGCAAAAGCGGGAGCCTCTTCCTGGCTGACATTAATAAAGAGTTTCACCGACCCGTCGGCCTGACCGACGATCAGATCTTTGCGGCCATCATTGTTCCAGTCTGCAACAAAAGGAATTGCGCTCGGCATAACCGAAAGACCCAAAGAAACGCCATTGGCAAAGTTGAGCCGATTACGACCGCTCAACTGCATATCAGCAAAGAGAGTAATCTGGCCGGAGCCATCACCTACCAACATATCGAGATCATTGTCGTTGTCAAAATCGACCAGGAATGGAACCGCGGCACCACTGACAAAGAGACCGGAACGACCGTTGACGCCTTTGCCGCTGACGTTCAGTTTCTTAACCGCCATAGCAGGGACGAGCTCAGCATAAAGGTCAACATTCTCGCCGTCGCTCAAAGTGACCTGAGTGACAAATGGCTCAAATCCAGCCCGCTCGACAACCACCGACAGAGTGCCGGGGGTGAAGTCGCGCAGTTCAACCGGGGCAACCCCGATCATCTGGCCAGCGTAAGCATGGTTACCAGAGAAAGAGACAACGGCATCGGGCATATTGGCGGAGACAGTCAGGGACGTCGTGTCATAAACAAACTGTCCGGCAGCACTCGGTGTCGACATCAGAAGAGCGTCGTCCTGGGCAGCAACCCGCCAGAAGTAATTGTCACCATCGACAAAATCACTGTAAGTAGCGAAAGATCCTAGCGGCAGAGAGGTGCCTGCCAACAATTCAGCGGCAACAATCTGAGCGAATTCTTCATCAAGAGCGACCTCAACCTGATAAGAGATATTACTATCATTAGGATCGGGATCGGTGGACTCACCCCAGGAGAGGACTTCTTCACCATCGATTGACTCACCATTAACCGGAGAGGCCAATTCTGGTACAGAAGGGGCCTCCTCCACGGCGTTAACGACAAAAGAGGCTGTACTCACGGCAGAGGACTTCTCGCCGTCAGTGGCCTGCACGGTCCAGAAGAAAGTCGCATTTTCCGTCAACGCAACATCAACAACGACGGTTGTCGTATCACCTGCTGCTGCTGGCACATCTGCCTGAAAGACAACTGCGTTGTCCTTACTGACAATCACTGTATAGGAGACAGCGTCGCCATCCTCGTCCGTAGAATTGTTAATAACCAGAGCGGGATTATCTGAAGCAACCTCGCTACCGGCAACCGGGCTCTGCTGGGTCGGAGCGGTCGGAGCATGATTGATCTTCACCGGGTTCTGCCCGCCATCAACACCCAGGATTACGACACGATCAGTGTCGCAACTAACAAAGAGACGATTTGTGGCATCATCAAAGACCACATCAGCGACATTATTTAACTGGCTTGCACCATAACCGGATTGAGTGTAAGACCCGATGTAAGCGAAGCTACTGCTGACAACACGGACCTGCGAGCTCATATACTCGGCCAAGAACCCTCTACCCTGGTCATCAAAAGCCAGGCCACGGGGCATATGCATAGAAGGTGAGCCAAAACGTGCCGTATCGAGATTAGAGTGTGCGACAACTGATTCAACACCCAGATTCGCATTAAGAGTAAAGACATGAATATTGTTGTTCAAAGCGGAAGCGTCGGCAACGACGACCTGCCCAGAGGCATTAATCGCCATACCACTAATCTGCAGGAACTGACCAACTCCCTCACCAACCTCACCAAAGCTACCCTGGTATTGACCAGACACATCGTAGACATTGACCAGCATCTTACCGACGTCAGCGACAAAGACGTTGCCGAAAGCGTCAAGATCGATCTCGCCGGCGACACCAAAACCCTGCCCACCGGCAAGGGCGCCAAGTTCTCCACCACTGACCGCATCAACAATCACGACTGACTGCTCACGTGAAGCGTACAAACGGGAACCGTCGGGGGACACGGCAAGGCCGCGCCCGGAGGTCTGCAGATTGAAGCTCTGCAGCAAGGAACCGTAAGGACTGAACTTGTGCACCATACCGCCGCGGCCATCAGCGACATACAGATTACCAGCTACATCCAGGTCCATCGCACCAGGCACACGAAGCACTGATGTAATTTGCCCCAGCGGAGCAAAATCAACCGCGAGTGCCGGGCTGAGCCATATAACACCAAGCAACAGTGATATCACTGTAATAAGGCGGAATACCGAGTAAGGTCGTTTCATTGTGAAGCCTCCTGCATTACTGCGAGGTCTGGATTAAACCCATATTACTGAGTAGTTAAGATACTTAAAGACAAATTTCCGTCACAGTCGTAGCTATGTTCGGTCTATGTGACTGCAACCTTAATACCAACTTTGACTTCGTTCTTTTGAGGGGAGATGGGCAGGAGAGCTGGGGGCTGGATCTGGGGACTTTAGTATTAAACTGAATTGTTACTCATTTTTAAGGATAAACAGGACACGGATTTGCTGACAAACCATTAATTAATGGCATTAGATTTTGATTGATCCGTGTTCATCAGATTCTTATCCGTATCCAGAGATTTTGTAACTATTTTAACCTAAGAAACCGAATTTCTTCATCCGATAACGGAAAGCATCGATACCAAGGTTGAGTTTCTTGGCCGCCTTCGACTGGTTGCCCTCGGCAATTTCCAGAGACTGGCGAATCAGCTCCCGTTCAACATCCTCGATGTCAATGCCCTCTGACGGGATGCGCAGGTTCATTGGCCCTGATGCAATATCACCGGTCTTCGAGATCAATTCCCGGGGGAGATGTTCGAGCATAAGCGTTTCTTCATTCTCGAGGATAATCGCCCGTTCAATAATATTGCGCAGTTCGCGCACATTGCCAGGCCACTCGTATTCTTCAAGAAATTTACAGGCCATTTTCGAGACACCGGCAACGTTCTTGCCGAACTCCTTGTTGTAATGGCGGATAAAGAATTCGACCAGCGGCATGATATCTTCGGGACGTTCACGCAGCGCGGGCAGGTAGATTGGTATGACTTGCAGACGATAGTAAAGATCGTTACGGAAGGTTTTCTCCTCGATCTTTTTGAGGAGTTCCTGATTTGTCGCTGAGACGATGCGCACATCGACGGGAATCTCCTTGGTACCACCGACCCGGCGAAAGGTCCGTTCTTCGAGGACACGCAGCAACTTGGCCTGCATGCCCATCTCCATGTCGCCAATTTCGTCGAGGAAGAGGGTGCCGCCATCAGAAACCTCGAACATACCTCGCTTCTGGCTCTTGGCATCGGTAAAAGCACCTTTTTCATGCCCCATCAGTTCGCTTTCAAGCAGTGCCTCCGGGACAGCGGCGCAGTTGATTGCCATGAAAGGTTTGTCACGACGGGCGCTCTCCATATGAATGGCCCGGGCGATCAACTCTTTACCAGTGCCGCTCTCACCCTGGATCAGAACTGTGCTGGCATCACTTGTGGCAACCTTGCGCACCATATCAAGCACCTGCTGCATCTGGCGACTGCTGCCAATAATGTTATCAATGCCGAACTTGCTCTCCTGGGTGGAACGCAGATGGGCAACCTCCTTGCGCAGTTGACGGGTCTCAAGCGCTTTTTTGACGATAATCGACAATTCGTCAAGATTGAATGGCTTGTTGATGTAATCGTGAGCACCGAGCCGCATGGCCTTGACAGCCGTCTCCAGTACGCCGAGAGCGGTCACCATGACGACGATGATCTCGCTATCAACTTCTTTGACCTTTTCCAGGACCTCCAGTCCATCCATGCCAGGCAACTGGATATCAAGCAGCATCAGTTCAGGAGCCTCTTCCTGCACCTGCTTGAGTGCATCCTCACCACTGGCAGCGGTGGTCACCTCGTAGCCCTGTTTTTTTAAGGACTGTTCCAGCGACCAGCGAATCAGGTGTTCATCGTCAACAACTAATATTCTTGAATTGCGCACTTTTTTCCTCGTTCATATTCAGGGCAGCATCTTTGCTGACCGGCAAGTTAATAATGACACGGGTACCTTCGCCAGGGCGGCTACTGATCATGAGCGTTCCACCCTGCTGTTCCATGAGCTGGCGACAGATCGCCAGGCCAAGACCAGTCCCCTGAGTTTTGGTGGTAAAGAAGGGCGTGAAGATCAGTTCCAGATCTTCCGGCTTGATGCCCGATCCCGAATCACCAATCAGGACCCGTACAACCTCTTTACCCTGCTCTTCGACAAGGTCGGTCTGCAGCAGCAAAGTACCACCATCAGTCATCGCCTGTATGGCGTTAATGATAATATTAAAAAATACCTGTTGCAGCTGCTTGCCGTCAACCCAAACCGGCGGTAAATTGCGCGTAAACTCTTTGGTTTGATGAATATTCCTTGCTTCCGGGTGCTGGCTGATGAAAAACATCGTCTTGTTGAGCAGATCATTGGTGTCTACGTACTCAAAACTCGGCTTGCCGGGACGACCAAAAAAGAGCAGGTCGGTCGCTGCTTTGTCGAGTCTGGCGATCTGCTCAAGAACCTTGTTGACAACTTCGCGACGCGGGTCATTTTCGGCAAAATCGTCAGCGAGCACGGTAACGGCACCGCTGATCGCAGCCAGAGGGTTTTTAATTTCGTGGGCAATGCCCGCCGACATTTCACCAACCGAAGCCAGCCGATCAACCCGTTCCATCTGCTGATAGTGACACGACTGGAGTTCGTCATTGGCCAGGCGCAGACGCTCAACCATCGAGTTAAAGCTGACCATCAGGCGACCAACCTCATCATCACTCTGCGGTTCAAGCGTGACGGTCAGATCACCCTCTTCCACCTGAGCCATTTTGGTTGATATGGTCTGCAACGGCTGCCGTACGAAACGATGGAAGATCAGCGAAATACCCCCGGTCAGAAGCAAAACAATCACCAGCATGGTGAAGCTGAAAAGCTGCGAGGTCTCCAACAGCTGGGCCTCCATCTCGGCGAGCGAGAGGTCGAGATTCAAGACACCAATAACCCGCCGGCCAGCTCCGTGACACGGCGTACAGCGCTGTTCAGCATAGATCGGCTTGACGACTCCCATGACCTCCTCGCCAGTCGGGCCACGGAAGATGTTGTGGCCCTTCCCTTGCAGGAAAGTTGCCAGACCATGAGGATCAACCCTGCGGCCGATCTCGTGTGGCTCTGAGGACTTAAGGACACGACCATCGGGGTGAAAGATGCGTACGCCAGCAAGGCGCGGATCACTACCGACCATTTCCAGAATGGTCTGTACATCACGGGTATTGCCAGTACTCATGGAGCTGCTGATGGACCGCTCGATGACTGACATCATCAGGTCGGCAGTACGTAAGCTGGTGTTAGTGATATGGGTATGTTCGCGGTGAATGTGAAAGAGCGTCACACTACCGATGGCGACCAGGAAGAGTAGAAATGAGAGTATGACGATCCGGCCGATCAGGCTTTTGAAAAACATCGTGCTCCGTTGATTTATGGCTTCGCGCTCTCCGTCGCAGGCTTGGCGAACGGGTTTTGGGTCGTCTGCTTCTGAGACTGCTTTTTTGTCGGCGCAAAGACAAACTCCCATTCCCGATAAGAAGTTTTGTCGCGCAACTTGTCCAGTGACTGAGGAAAACCGTCCTTGCGGAAAGGCTCCAGATCACTGCTGCTACGTACACCAATAATCCGCTCGGCAGGATCGGTTACCAGCTCCCAGTCTTCACCGGTCATAGGATCGTTATAGAGTTTGCGCAGATGCCTGACCACGCCCGGGAAACGCGGGTCACGCAGCAGATGCTCCAGTTTGGCCGGAAGCATCTGTTGTGGACCATGCTTAACGGCATAGTAACTGGCGACAGCCTGCTGATACTGCTGGCCGCGAAAGAGCAGTTCTGCTTCCCGGGCCTGCTGCATCGTGCTGCGCCAAGTCTGGCCTGCCATGCTGGCTGCCAGCCCCAAAACCGAGACCATGACCAGAAGCAGGAGCAGGATGGCACCACGTTGACCCGTCTGGGAAGATCTAAGCTGACCTATCTGTGAAGATCTAAAGATCATTGATGCTCCAGCATTACAGCCTCAGCCCTACTTGTCATCCCCCATCAGATAAGAGAGGATCACTTCATCCAGGCTGAGTTCGATGGCTGAAGCAGGCTGTTTCACTGCCGCAGCAGGCTTCGATGCTTCTGGCACGGCTTGCGGTTCAGGTTTCGATGCAACAACCGGCCTTGGAGCGACAACAGGTGCAACGGGAGTTACAGCAGGTGGCACCGGCTCTGGTTCTGTGACTATGGGTTCAGGGACAACGGGCTCTGCCACTACTGGGTTTGGAATAACGGGTTTTGCAACGACTGGTTCTGAAGCTACTGATGCTGGCATGGCCGGTTTCGCTACAACCGAAGGCGCACCGGCCTCTTCCTCTCTGGAAAGCTGCGGAGTCACTTTCCTGCCCGACTGGAAGCGCTCAATCACCACATCAAACTCACCGGTCTTGAGGCTGCGTAGCATTTCTTTATGCTGTTCCTTCATCAACTCTTCAACAACCTGATCCAGGTTGTCGACCTTGGCGATGTCGGCATAGGAGGTTTTCTTCGAAGCGAGAATTGTCCCACCCTGATAGAGCAGGGTGACGATATTGGGGCTTTTCACCCCACTATCCTCGGTCTGAATGTGGTAGACCTCACCCTTGTAACGAAAATTGTGGTTGAAACCAACAACCATCGGCTCTGTTCTCCGTGACTATTTATAAAACCGCTTAACGCTCGTTCGCTGCGCTTACTCAAGACGCAAAGGCGCTAAGCAAGGCAAATACTGAGGTTAAAGCAAAAAACCTTTGACTCTCTTTGCGTTCTTTACACCTTTGCGTTAAATGCCTTTAGCCTTTAACCGAGTCATTGTCGCACAAGCCCAAAAACAGCGCAAGTCAGCTATTTCAGTGACCTAATGCTGCCTTGACCTTAGCCACAGCCTCAAGAGCATCCTTGGCATAGATGTCGGCGCCGATGCTGTCGGCATAGTCCTGAGTGACAACGGCGCCACCAACCATGGTAAAGACCTTGATCCCGGCGGCTCTAAGTTTATCCAGAGTCATATCCATCTGTTGCAGGGTGGTGGTCATCAGCGCGGAAAGGCCGACGGCATCAACATTCTCCTCCAGCGCCACTTCAAGGATTCTCGCGGCTGAAACGTTTTTGCCGAGATCAATCACCTCGAAACCATGATTCTCCAGTAATGTGCAAACGATATTTTTGCCAATATCGTGGATGTCTCCTTCTACCGTGGCCATAAGAATGCGACCGAGAGATGGACCGCTCTCACCGGCAAAGTTGTCCTTGATGTAAGCAAACGCGCTTTGCATCGTCTCAGCGGAGCGCATAACCTGGGGCAGAAAGATGCGATTGGCAGCAAAGCGTCTACCGACCTCTTCGAGCCCGGGCAACAGGCCCTCATTGCTGATCGCCATGACATCCAGACCTTCTTGCAGAGCGTCCTTGACCAGTGCCACAATCCCTTCGCTGTCACCACCGACAATGGCGACTGCGAGCCGTTGGCGAATATCCTGAGGGGACTCATCTTCTCCGGCAACAGAGGTGGCAACCACGGCCTGCTCGGCATAGTGACCGATATAAGCTTCGGCCCGCACATCCTGACAGAGCAAGACCAGCGCTGAGCGATAAGCGTCCATCATCTTCTCATCTTTTGGATTGATGATGGCGACCTTGAGGCCAGCTTCAAGAGCCATGGCAAAAAACACCGATGAGAGCACCGGGCGGGACGGCAAACCGAAGGAGATGTTGCTCACCCCCAGAGCCGTAGGCAAACCGAGTTCATCGCGGACCAGGCGCAGGGCACGCAAAGTTTCAAGCGCGCGCTTCTGTTCGGCAGAGACAGTCAAGGTCAGACAGTCAATTACCAGATCCTGTTTTGGCAAGCCGATGGCAAGCGCAGCCTCAAGGATGCGGCGGGCAATTTCGACACGACCCTCTGCTGTTTCCGGGATACCCTTTTCATCGAGAGTCAGACCGATCACAGCTGCGCCATAGCGACGGGCAAGGGGCAGAACCCGTTCAATACTTTTGGTTTCGCCATTGACCGAGTTGATCAAGACCTTGCCGTCGGCGGCCTGCAACGCTCGCTCAAGAGCCTCGGGGTCCGAGGTGTCGAGGACCAGAGGTGCTGTACAAGCACCGGTCACAGCGTAAATAGCCCGCTCCATGGCTGCAGCCTCGTCAACACCGGGAGCCCCGCAGTTGACGTCAAGCAGGTGCGCCCCGGCAGCAAGCTGAGCGGTTGCCTCGCGACGGATATAAGCGGTCTTGCCAGCAAGCAGTTCTGCCGTAAAGCCTTTCTTACCGGTGGGGTTGATACGTTCACCGATCAAGGCGCAGGGCGCTTCACCACCAAATTCGGCGACAGCGCTCCGGCTGGAGAGAAAGGTACGTTTGGCCGGTGGAGTCCAATCCTGGGAGAAGTTGCCAAGCGCTGCGCGCATGGCGCGGATATGGTTTGGAGTCGTGCCGCAGCAGCCACCGATAACCCGCACGCCGAGGGCGATCAGGCGCTCATGGTAAGCGGTCATCTCAGCCGGGGTTCCTGGAAATATGGTCTGGCCGTCTTTGAGAATCGGCAGGCCAGCATTGGCCTGGGCAATCAATGGCCGGGATGTTACCTGACGCATCCGGGCGAGGACATCGTGGATGCCATCGATACCGAGCCCGCAGTTGGTGCCAATCACATCAACCTGTAAGGCATCGAGGGTGACTGCGGCAGCATCCGGCGGAGTACCGAGGACAGTACGGCCAGCGTCATCAAAGGTCATCTGGGCGATGATCGGCAGATCGCAGACGTCGCGGCAGGCGATAATGCCAGCGCGCAGTTCACGGATGTCGAGGAAGGTCTCAAAAGAGATCAGGTCGGCTCCTGCTCCAGCCAGGGCTGTGATCTGCTCGGAGAAGATGTCGACCATTTCAGTAAAAGTGGCATCACCGACCGGCTCGACAAAACGCCCGGTGGGACCGACGCAAGCACCGACAAACGTCTGTTCACCGGCTGCTTTGCGAACCAGTTCAACAGCACGGCGATTCAATTCGTCAACTGCATCTTCGAGTCCGTAATGCGCCAGCTTGGCACGATTGCCGCCAAAACTGTTGGCAATCAGGATGTCGGCACCAGCGGCAGCATATTCGGCATGAATACTGACCACAGCATCCGCTGCGGTCCGATTCATTTCTTCAGGACAGCCGCCCGGCGCTAAGCCCCGTTCCTGGAGTAAAGTCCCCATGGCACCGTCGAGAACCAGTATTCGTTCAGTGATCGCTTTACGGAAATCGCTCATTATTCTCTCCCTGCGGGCAGGCTGTTCATTTTGCCGACAGGCGCCAGCCCCTCCTCCACCAGAGTAAAATCAGGGTTGATCGGCTGACGCAAATCAACATGTCCTTTAAGAGTGGATACCGGGGCCCCTTCTACCAAAAATTGAGCTTGGCGCAGATGGGGAAAGTTGACCGCCAGAGTGTCGACCAACCCGTAGATCGTGAGCAGTTCACTCTGGGTGCCGCCAGGGTGTGCAGCAATCATCTCCTGGCTGAAATCAATCGTCACCAGACTGTCAACAACTGTGATGCCAAGTAGCCTGACCTGTGTAGACAAGATCGGCGCAAAGCCACTTTCTGGACCGGCAATCAACGCTTCAACCGTATCCCGCAGGCAATCCTCGTCGATTTGACACTCATTGATCTTGCGCGTTTCTGCGACCAGAGTCTGGCCGTCGGCTGATGCGAAGTAGAGAACGACATCCCTGCTTAGCTGCGCAGAGGTGTCCATGGCAACCGGTTCGACGCGAGGGGCTTCTCTGGTTTTAAAGTAGCCGACCAGCAGACCGACAGAGAAGACCAGAACAACCAGACAGCCAAACAGGATCAGGCGCTTACGCAGTGGTCTGCGCTGGAACTTACTCGGTTTGTGATTAGTTTTGGGCATGGTTCAGATTCCCTCAAGACTGACCGTTGTCACTCCCTGAAGTTTCTCACCAAGGAAGGCTCCGCCGACCCGTTCGAAACGGTCAGGGATGTCGGTCACAAAATAACGTGGTGGCTGAACTGCTGTTGTCTGTTGCAGCAGCTGATCTCCTTTGAGCTGAGCGGCAACGGCTTTGGCCGTCTCCTGCGCGGAGTCGACAAGCTGGACATCCGGGCCGACAACCTCCTGCAGCATCTGTTTCAATAACGGGTAATGGGTACAGCCAAGCACCAGAGTATCGATACTCTTTTCAAGAAGGGGCGCAAGGTATTCATGGGCAATCAGACGCGCAACCTCGTGACCGGCCCAACCTTCTTCAGCAAGCGGCACAAAGAGCGGACAAGCAGCGGCATGCACCATAACATCCGGCCTTCCCGCTCGCAGAGCATGCTCGTAGGCACCGCTGCGAATGGTCCCTTCGGTACCAACAACCCCTATGCAGCCGTTACGGGTAACTTCCAATGCCCGTCGTGCACCGGGCTCGATAACACCAACAACCGGCACCTGATTGCGCTTTTCCAGGTCGTCGAGAGCAACCGCTGAAGCCGTATTGCATGCGACGACCAGCAGCTTGACCTGCTGGGCAAGGAGAAAGTTTGCAGCTTCGTGTGCATAACGCAGCACGGTCGTTGAGCTTTTCGTGCCGTAAGGCACGCGCGCTGTATCGCCTAAATAAACGAGAGACTCATCAGGAATCTGGTCGCGCAGCTCCCGCAGGACAGTCAAGCCGCCCACACCTGAATCAAAGACTCCAATAGCTCGTTCTGTCACTCTTCCACCCTCTTTTCGTTGGTCTTCAGAAGGAGGCTACTCTAGTGAGGCAGTCAACAAAAGTCAAGATTTATGGCGGTTTTTTAGCCTTTGTTACATCCTAAAAAAATGCTAGCATGGCACAAATCAGTAAACGATAAAGTCGGAGGGGCACCCATGGATTTTTCTGCAGTCATCGAATTTTTGCAGCAGTTTGAAACCACCAAAATCATGGCCTACGTCCAGGCCATGGAACTTAACGAACTGATGCAACATCCCTATTTCCTGACCGGAATCGGTGTCACTGCGGTGATCGCCTATCTCATGCACTGGCGCCTGCTGCTGGTCACGGTCATGAGCATTACCGGCTTCATCTACCTGCTCAGCTATACGCTCGCCAAGGGGACCTCATTGGAGAACGGCATACCGGCCGACGCACTCGGAGTATTGATTGGCGGCGGCGCATTTATTATTTTCGTCTCTATTTACCTGCTCTTTATTCGCAACGATTGATAGCTGGAGGCTCCGACAATCACCCGCAACGGCCCTAAACCACATGAACAGTTCACGAACAGGCCGGGCCAACAGCTTGACGCAGGTTGCAGTGTGCAGCAAGTGATGTTATCTTTTCCTTTGCAGGATTAACTGTAAACTCAGCTGATTCCAGATTGACATAACAACTACGTTTGAGGTTCATAATGGCTCTTGCTCTTAAAAAACGCGATTTTCTTCTGATCGGAATTGCCATCCTGATTCTGGCTTTTCTGTGGCAAGCCCCACCCGAGTCAACCAGTCGCGTTCCTCTTAATGATGATCATCGCCAGTACCATGAACTCGTTAAGACTGATGGCAAGAAAGCTGCCGAGAAATTCTGCGAAGACTGCCACAATCAGGACGATGTGCCCTTCCCTGAAGGTCATCCAGCCAAGTACCGTTGCCTTTTCTGTCATAAGCTGGCGACTCCCTAAAGCTTGACGAGAGGTTCTCCCCTCCTTGGCACAATCTCGCCAAGAAATAACGCTATTTAGCCATTCCGCCAATTCCTTAGCCAGACAGGCACCCGGAAGAAGGTTGGCATTTCAATGTTTATCTCTGTATTTTTCGTAAGTTAGATCAGCAATGAGGTGTTTTAATATTTTTGGCACAGGCATTGCTATATTCTTTGGTTCACTGTCGGTTGTGTTCTACACAACAAGTAGGAGGGGGCTCAAAAACATAAGAACGGGGTTCTTTATGCCACAAACATTGGACAACGGAAAAGCCAGAACACAAATCAACTTTATGGACGCCCTGCTCTATCTACTGGCTGGCAGCTCTATGGCGATCATCAGTGTCTCTTTCCTGCTCTGGCTGCGCTTCTGAGCCGTTGGCTCCATATTATGAAACAGTAAAACCCGGCTGATTAGCCGGGTTTTTTATTTTGGGGGCATAAAATAGGGATTGTAGGGACACGTAACAAGTACATGTCCCTACAATCCCTAATATTCAACTGCATCCACGCATGATGGCTCTTTGCACATAGTTAGCGGCAATCCCGGCAAAAGACTGGACCTGCTCGGATGAGTAGGGTTTCAATCCCTGGGCTTTTTCGCAAAGAGCATGTTCAGGATGGTATTGCTGTAATGCCCAGAGTTGGGCACCATCGATCAATTCTCCCAATTCAATGATCACGTCCTCGTCAATCCAGCCTGGAACACAGGTTGTACGGTACTCCACTTCCACAGGTGCATCGGCGCAGAGGCGCAAGGTCTCGACAAGTTTATCAGGAGAGACTGCGCCAGAGTGCAGCTCCGGGTAACGCTGCGGACTGGTCTTCAGATCAATGGCCAAGTAGTCGATCAGTTGCTTGTCAATCAGTTCGGCAATCAGCTGTGGAGCAAGACCATTGGTATCCAGCTTTACCAGCAAGTCCAGAGCTTTGACTTCTTGGAGAAAAGGCAGCAATTCGCTGTGCAGGGTCGGCTCTCCACCCGAGACAACCACCCCGTCAATAAAAGATTTACGGTCGGCCAGATCGGCCAGCAGATCGACAGGGTCGAGATCGGGATAGCTTTCCGGTTCCAGAACCAGAGGGGGATTATGACAAAAAGGGCAGGTCAAATTGCACCCGCCCCAGAACACCAGAGAAGCAATCCGCCCGGGGAAATCGAGCAAACTCGTCCCTTGAAAACCTTTGATACCCATATGCTGTTACTCTATTTTAGTACCCATCCGGAAACTCTGATGGGTGCAGTGTCCGTTTCTGATTTGGAAACTAGCCGCGACCCTCTTCCACAACATATTCCTGGCGATCCTTGAACTCTTCCTTCTTGCCTTTATTCCACTGTTGGACAGGGCGGAAGAAGCCACAAACACGGGAGTAGACTTCGGTTTTGGCACTGCATTTGGTTGACATGTTGCACTCCTTTGATTTTTTACTTTCTACGCCTGATTGACAATCAGGACACCCACGACCCTTAATTTACAGGGATATGCAGGATGAACAGGATAAAGTCTCAAAAGCGAAAAACTTTGGTTTGCCTGCTTTACCATCCTGACTATCCTGTCCATCCCTGTTAACAAGCCTTTGATTCTAATGGCCAGTCCGTCGTTGGTTCCAGTGGCACCCCATCAAGCCGCTTGGCCTTCGTGCACATGTGGGCAGGCAAAGTGTTCACCTGAGATGTAGCCGTGCTCCGGGCAGATGGTAAAGGTCGGACTGATGGTAAAATACGGCAGGTGGAAATTCTCGGCAATCCGGCGCACCATCAGACGGGCGCTCTGCCAATCATCCAGCCGTTCACCGAGGAAACCGTGGAAAACAGTGCCACCGGTGTAGAGGGTCTGCAAAGAATCCTGATGGGTGAGGGCTTCGAAAATATCGTCCGTGGTACCAACCGGCAGCTGGGTTGAATTGGTGTAGTAGGGCTCGGAATCTCCTGCGGTGACAATATCAGAGAAGCGTTCCCGGTCAGCGCGGGCCAGACGAAAACTGGTCCCCTCTGCAGGAGTGGCTTCGAGGTTGTAGAGATGGCCGGTTTCTTCCTGGAAAGCCTCAAGTTGACTGCGCATGAACTGCAGAGTCCGCACGGCCACGCTTTTGCCCTCCACAGTGTCGATCCCATGACCGGTCAGATTGAGCATGGCCTCATTCATGCCGAGCAGGCCGATGGTGGAAAAATGGTTGTCCCAGTAACGACCACTGCGCTCACGAATCCCCTGCAGGTAAAAACGACTATACGGATAAAGGCCTTCATCGGTCAGACGCTCCAACTGCTTGCGCTTGATTTCGAAAGATTCGCAGGCCATACGCATCAGCTCGGAAATTCTGGCGAAGAAGCCGTCAATATTTTCAGCCTGGTACGCCGCTCTGGGCAGGTTAAGAGTCACCACTCCGATTGAGCCGGTCAGCGGGTTAGAACCGAACAGGCCGCCACCACGTCGACGCAGTTCACGGTTGTCGAGACGGAGTCGACAGCACATGGAACGGGCATCTTCCGGATCCATATCGGAATTGATGAAATTGCTGAAATAGGGAATACCGTACTTGGCAGTCATCTCCCAGATCGGTTGGAAGCGCGGGCTATCCCAGTCGAGCTCCTTGGTGATATTAACCGTCGGAATCGGGAAAGAGAAAATACGACCGGAGGCATCACCTGCCATCATCACTTCACAAAACGCCCGGTTGAAGAGATCCATCTCTTCCTGGAAATCACCGTAAGTAGCGTCCATCAGCTTACCACCGATGATGATCGCCTCTTCACCAACGTCACGCGGCGGCAAGAGATCAAGGGTGATGTTGGTAAAGGGTGTTTGAAAACCGACCCGGGTCGGCACATTCATATTGAAGATAAATTCTTGCATCGCCTGGCGAACTTCGTGATAAGAGAGTCCGTCGTAGCGAATGAAGGGCGCGAGCAGAGTGTCAAAGTTAGAGAACGCCTGGGCACCGGCAGCTTCTCCCTGCAAGGTATAGAAGAAGTTGACGACTTGACCGAGAGCCGTACGAAAATGTTTGGGCGGTGCGCTCTGAACCTTGCCGTAGGCACCACTGAAGCCCTTGAGAAGCAAGTCCTTGAGGTCCCAACCGCAACAGTAGACCGAAAGCATGCCGAGGTCGTGGATATGGAAATCGCCTTGACGATGAGCATCGGCGACAGAGTGTGGGTAAATCTTGTTCAGCCAATAGTTGCTGGTGACGTTAGACGCAATGTGATTATTGAGGCCCTGCAGGGAGTAACCCATATTGGCGTTCTCGTTGACCCGCCAATCCTCCTGGGTAAGGTAGGAATCCATCGACTCGATCGATTCCTTGATGATCGCCTTGGTGTCACGCAGCGATGCATGCTGCTGGCGATAGAGGATGTAGGCCTTGGCAGTCTTGGCGTGACCGTTTTCGATGAGGATCTTTTCAACCAGATCCTGCACGTTCTCAACGGTCGGAATACGCCCGTCCTTGTAGATAACCTCCAGGATACCGACGACCTGACGACCGATTCCGGCAACCTGTTCCATATCTGTGCCACCAACAGCCTTAACCGTTTTCTGAATGGCAGAGACAATATTTTGCTCTTCAAACGCTACAAGCCGCCCATCCCGCTTACGAATAAATTCCAACATGACCACCTCCCCCAGAAAACAAACACTTTTTGGAAGTTATCATATGGCCCTGAAACAACAAAGGGAAAAACACAACATATAGACAAAAAGTTCCACTTTTTACACTACATATTGTGCATAACCAAGTGGACAGCCTGTGGATGAGAACATTACAACCTTCGCTAAGCAGGCAAGATTCTTGACCCTTACAAAACTCCCATGTAAAGATTCGCAATATTTACCCACCTGTGAGGAAAACCATGACTGAACTTGCCCGCTTTGGCATCTCCATCGACCCACGTCTATTGGACAGCTTCGACCAACTGATTACTGCTAAAGGCTACGTCAATCGTTCCGAAGCGATCCGCGACATGATTCGCAACGCGCTGGTAGAAGATCAGGTGGACCGCGCTGACACCACACCAACCGTCGGCACCGTCACGCTGGTCTACGATCACCACACCCGTGATCTCTCCGACAAGCTCACCGAACATCAGCATTCCCATCACGATGCTATCGTTTCCGCACTGCATGTTCATCTTGACACCCACCACTGCCTGGAAGTCGTGGTGGTGCGCGGCACTGCCATTCAGATCAAGAAACTGGCCGACGAGTTGATTGGAACAAAAGGGGTCAAACACGGTAAGTTGGTTTTGACGACAGCAGGGGCAGAGATGGATTGAGGCTTTGTTGATTAATGATCAGACATGACATTCAGGGCAGCAGATTTCGGATCTGTTGCCCTTTGTTTTTTTCTTACTGATACAAAAACTTAAAACCTTAAGCAAGATCGCGGGTCGCGTCCCGCGGACGCCTTACTCTTTTGCTGGCCCATAAGAGTAAGCAGAAAAGGGCCTTCGCTGCGCTGGGCACATATATTGGCATGATTGCAGTGCTTTTGCTGGCGATTGTGGTGGCTGTCAAGGCAGTGCTGTTTGGCAAAGAGACCAAGGGAGCCCTTCCTTCTGGGCCCCCGCGTTTATAACCAGTGGAGTGGGAGAGTAACTTCTCAGGAATTTTGCTTTTCTTCGTTTTTGAGTCAAAAGCTGAGCGTTGATAACTGTCATCTAAGATTTAAGCCACAAATGCCAGGGGCCTCTCAAGAGGACCCGGATTTCTAGAAACCACCGAAAAAAAGCTTGTCCACCAAATCATCCATACAATTCAGTCTCCGGTAAACAATATGCCCACCGCTAGGTGATGGCACTTTTGCCTACTTTTGCTGCCGGGCAAAAGTATGTCGTATGGCGGGACGAGACCCGCCGGTTTTGCCTTTATAATTCCAGGCTCATCAAACAGAAAGGACAACAGATCCGCAATCTGTCGCCCTGAAACACCGAAAAGCACCATCCATTTATTTCTCATCGAGAGCTTTAAGCCTCCCTCCCCCATGCCCGACCGCAACCACTGCCACCGTCAACCGGACCACACACACCTTCCGCTGCCGCTCATCAACAACATTAATCTCCCATACCTGAGATGAGCGCCCGACATAAACGGGTTTGGCGATTCCGGTAACCTGCCCCTTGCGCACCGGACGCAAATGGCTGGCATTGATTTCCTGGCCGATGCAGCTCCAACGCTCCGGGTCAACACAGAGATTGGCAGCGATACTGCCCAGAGATTCCGCCAGGGCGATCGAAGCACCTCCGTGTAACAATCCGGCTGGCTGAGTCGTGCGCTGATCAACGGGCATAGTACCAACCAGAGAGTCACTGCCCAATTCGGTCAACTCAATGCCGAGGTGCGCCACCATATTGTTTTCACAAAAAGGCTGAATATCCTTGAGTTGATAGTTTGAGAACCAGAGAGGTTTGGCCATGGCTTCTTCCATCGACGTGGCTATTTTTTGTCCTGCAAAGCGACCAGCTTGTCATCCCAGGCAACAGCCTGAAAACTCATCTTGATTTTTTCAAGAGTTTCATCGTGTTCAAATGAAACCGGTTTGCGATTCTGGGTCTCAACAGCAAGGCCAAGCCCTGGTTTCTGAGCAACACACCAAACCCGATAACTGCTGCCGTCACTATTCAGCCAGAGATAAACTTTGTAATCATCCGGGGTCACTTCTTTTAGATAGGCCGAGTCAAAGAAGTAATCACTCTGATCAAGAGCTTCTATTGAGCGAGGATATTCAGCATAGAGGGCGTGGTAACCATCGAGGATCTTCTGATAACTTTCGAGGACTTTGACAATCCCCCCCTTACTCTCCTGCAGTTCACGTTCTTTTTGAATCCGCTGCAAGTGTTTGCTGGCAGCTTGCCCTGATTGGGTCTTGGGATACTTTGCAACCAGGTCATTGAATATCTGTTCTGCCTGCGACTGGTTGTCTTGCTGCATCAGGGTCTCAGCCTGAGTGAGCATTTTTTGACCCTTGGTTTCGTCGGAATCACCGCAAGCGCCCAACAAAAGCGTAATCGCTGCAAATGCAACTATAATGGACCGAAAAACTTGTTTTTTCACAATCTTCCTCCTGAAATTCATTTCTCTCACAAGAACAAAATACTACGGCAAAGAATCAGAGCCAGGTCTTTGCTCTTTCTATACTTTATCTCACCATACACTTCCGTCTTAAACCTTGACCGCCGCCAACACGAAAACCGGATTGAAGGCTTCAAACATCTTGTAATCGGTCAATGGCCGGGTGCGCGAAATGTTAACCGTGGTTACCTC
>DAOWJU010000192.1 GCA_030640215.1 Desulfuromonadales bacterium | reverse complement strand
TGGTTATCCCGGTGGTACCGTCATCAATATCTACGATGATCTCATGGACTCTTCTATCAAGCATATCCTGACACGCCATGAGCAGGCTGCTGTACATGCTGCTGATGGCTATGCCCGTGCAACCGGCAAGGTCGGTGTCGCCATTGCAACCAGTGGCCCTGGCGCAACCAACACGATCACCGGTATTGCCAATGCTTACATGGACTCGATTCCGATGGTTGTCATCACTGGTCAGGTCCCAACCGGACTGATTGGCAATGATGCCTTCCAGGAAGCTGACCTTGTTGGTATCACTCGACCGATCACCAAACATAATTACTTGGTCAAGGACGTCAAAGACCTGGCACGAATCATCAAACAAGCTTTCTATATCGCCCGGACCGGTCGCCCAGGCCCTGTGGTTGTTGATTTGCCCAAAGATGTGCAGATGGCCACGACTAAATTCGAATATCCTGACAAGGTTGAGCTGCGCGGTTACAAACCGACATTCAGCGGCAATGTGCGTATGATCGAAAAAGCCGTCAAAATGATGCTGTCGGCGAAAAAGCCCGTGCTCTACGTTGGCGGTGGTGCAACTCTGACCGACGCTCATGCTGAATTGATGGAGTTGGCGGAAAAGCTCCAGGCTCCGGTGACGACAACCCTGATGGGAATGGCAAGTTTCCCGACAGCTCATCCGCTCTCAATGGGGATGCTCGGCATGCACGGCACTTATTACGCGAACATGGCCGTGACGAATTCCGATCTTTTGATTGCACTTGGAGCCCGCTTTGACGACCGGGTTACGGGTAAAATCGACACCTTCGCCCCTCACGCCAAGATCATCCACGTTGATGTCGATCCAACTTCTATCAAGAAAAATGTCCGCGTTGATCTGCCGATTGTTGGTGACCTGCGCGATGTCCTGAAAAAAATGAATAAAAAGCTTGATGGTCAGGAGGATGATGTCGCGAAAGCGAACCAGGCTCATCAACCATGGCTTAAGGAAATCGTTGCTTGGCGCAAAGAGCACCCGATGTCCTATAAACTATCGAAAACGGAGATCAAGCCGCAATTTGTCATTGAGAAGTTGCGCGAACTGTCCAACGATGACGCGATTGTGACTACGGAAGTTGGTCAGCACCAGATGTGGGCTGCGCAGTTTTTTGATTTCACTCAGCCACGTACCTTCCTTACCTCAGGTGGTTTAGGCACTATGGGTTATGGATTGCCAGCGGCTCTTGGTGCACAGGCGGCTTTTCCTAAACGTCAGGTCATTGATGTCTCTGGAGACGGTTCTTTTCAGATGAACTCCCAGGAATTGGCGACTCTGGTTCAATATCGTCTGCCGGTCAAAATTGTTATTCTCAATAACAACTTCCTCGGTATGGTTCGTCAGTGGCAGCAGCTCTTCTTCGATAAGCGCTACAGCCAGACTTGTATGGAGCTACCGATTGATTTCACCAAGCTTGCAGAAGCTTATGGCGCGACCGGTCTGCGGGCCACCAAACCTGAAGAGGTCGAAGCCGTCATCAAAAAGGCCTTTGCGACTCCCGGTCCGGTGATTATGGAATTCAAGATATCTCGTGAAGAAAATGTTATGCCGATGGTTCCTGCAGGCGCCGCCCTCAATGAGATGGTCCTGGCTTCCTGAGCAGGGGCTGGATGACATAAAGTTTAAGGAGACGACACAGTTATGAGACATACCATATCCGTACTGGTGGAGAATGAGTTTGGCGTACTGACACGAATTGCCGGACTCTTCTCAGGCCGGGGGTTTAATATTGAAAGCCTGTCGGTTGCACCGACTCTTGATCCGACTCTTTCACGCATGACGATTGTTACCAGTGGTGACGACCGGATTATTGAGCAGGTTAATAAGCAACTCAACAAACTGATCGATACAATCAAAGTCATTGATTTCACCAATGAGGATTTTGTCGAACGGGAAATGGCTCTGATCAAGGTGACCGCAGAAGAGTCAACGCGCGCTGAGATCTTACGGATTTGCGATATCTTCCGTGGCAAGATTGTCGATGTCACCCCGAAATGCTATACGGTTGAGGTGACCGGCTCGCCGGTCAAGGTGAATGCTATCCTTGATCTGCTGCGCCCGATGGGGATCAAGGAGCTGGTGCGGTCTGGCCCGGTTGTGCTTGGTCGTGGACCAAAAGGATGGAAGGGAAACTGACAGGATAAATAGCGAATGAACGTTTATTACGATAAAGATGCCGATCTTTCCCTGATCAAAGGGAAAAAGGTAACAATTGTAGGTTATGGCTCCCAAGGGCATGCTCACGCCAATAACCTCAAAGACTCCGGTGTTGATGTAACCGTTGCCTTACGTGAAGGCTCATCTTCAGTGATCAAGGCGGAGAATTCCGGCTTGAAAGTCATGAATGTTGCTGACGCGGTTGCTGCTGCTGACTTGGTCATGATCCTGACCCCGGATGAGTTCCAGTCACAACTTTACCGTGATGAGATTGAACCTAATCTGAAGCAAGGTGCCGCGCTGGCCTTCGCTCACGGCTTTGCCATTCATTATAATCAGGTTGTACCGCGCGCTGATCTCGATGTCATCATGATTGCTCCCAAGGCTCCAGGTCATACGGTTCGTTCCGAGTTTGTCAAAGGTGGTGGTGCCCTTGATCTGATCGCGATCTTCCAGGATACATCTGGTACCGCCAAAGAGGTAGCTCTCTCCTATGCCAGCGCTATCGGTGGCGGTCGCACAGGAATCATCGAAGCAACCTTCCAAGACGAGACCGAGACCGACCTGTTCGGTGAGCAAGCTGTCATTTGTGGTGGTGCTGTGGAACTGGTGAAAGCTGGCTTCGAGACCCTGGTAGAAGGTGGATATGCCCCTGAGATGGCCTACTTCGAGTGTCTGCACGAGCTCAAACTGACTGTCGACCTGATGTACGAAGGTGGCATTGCCTACATGAACGACTCCATTTCCAACAATGCCGAATACGGCGAGTATGTTACTGGTCCACAAGTGATCAACGACGAGAGCCGTAAAGCGATGAAGGAATGTTTGAACAACATTCAGAACGGCGAATACGCCAAGCGTTTTATCCTTGAAGGTGCGTCCAACTACCCTGAAATGACAGCGCATCGTCGGCTTAATGCGGCTCATCAGATCGAACAGGTCGGCGAAAAAATGCGCAGCATGATGTCCCGGATCCAGAAGGACGTTGACAGAAGCAAAAGCTAATTTAGTGTCCATCCGGAAAGTCCAGATGAGCACGAGTGCAGTAACTAACTTATCCTGTAGCGGAGGCATCACTCCTCCGCTTAATTAATCAAAAGGTGTCATTTGCCCATGAAAAATCAACATCAGCCCGTGGCCGTTGAAGGTTATCCTTTCATCGGCCTGTTTGCCTTTATCTCTCTCTTCTGCGCTGCGGTCGATTGGAACTGTCTGGCCACTATTGGTCTCGGTTTGACAGTTTTTACGATCTACTTTTTCCGCAACCCGGACCGTTTCCCCCCAGAAGATGAGAAGGCCATTGTCGCGCCTGCGGATGGTAAAATTATTTTCGTTGGTAAGGTGCCTGAGGACCGTTACTTTGGTGGTCAGGAAGTGACCAAAGTCAGTATCTTTATGAACGTTTTCAACGTTCATATCAACCGGGTCCCAATAAAGAGTAAAGTAATCGACCAGTTTTATAACAAAGGGCGGTTCTTTAATGCCTCTCTGGACAAAGCCAGTTTTGAAAATGAACAGTCAGGCATGCTGATCGAAACCGAATCCGGGATAAAAATTCTCTGTGTACAGATTGCCGGGCTGATTGCTCGAAGAATTGTTTCTTACCCGGAAGTTGGTGACACGCTGGAACGAGGCCGACGCTATGGTCTGATCCGTTTTGGCTCACGCGTTGACCTCTATTTCCCTGAGGGGGTTGAGGTCAAGGCCAAGATTGGTGATAAGACCGTTGCCGGGGAAACAGTTTTAGGCACTCTGGTATGAGTCAAAATCGTAGTCCACACATCCGCAGGGAAAATCTGAAAAAAGGTGTCTACCTCCTGCCGAACCTGGTGACAACCGGAGGCCTGTTTGCTGGCTTCTACGGTATTGTCTCGACGATGAATGGTGACTACAACCTGGCTGCGTGGCTTATCCTGATTTCTGCGGTTTTTGATGCACTTGACGGCAAGGTTGCTCGCATGACCGGAACGACGAGCCGTTTCGGAGTGGAATACGACTCCCTTGTTGATCTTGTCTCCTTTGGTGTTGCACCCGGCTTGCTGATGTATTCCTGGGCGTTGCAATCCTTCGGTAAATTCGGTTGGCTGGCGGCTTTTCTCTATGTCGTCTGTGGGGCTTTACGACTCGCACGTTTCAACGTTCAGGTTGATACTGTTGAGTCGCGACGATTTGTTGGCTTGCCTATTCCGGCGGCAGCCGGGATGGTTGCCTCCTGTGTCCTGCTTTTCTACCATCTCGGTGGTACTGGATCTATCAAGAAAGTCTCTGTACTCTTGCTGATATATGTACTGGCCTACTTGATGGTTAGTAACCACAGCTTTAATTCTTTCAAAGATCCTGAATTGGTCAAAAGACAGCCGTTTAGTTTTCTGGTGTTTGCTATCATTTTTATTATAGTGATAGTGGCTCAACCTGAAATCATGCTCTTTACTATCGCGTCGCTTTATATCGCATCTGGACCGATCGGGTCTCTTGTAAAATATTTTCGACGCAAGTCTCCAAAGGTAGAAATCGTTGAGGAAGACAAACCGGCTGATCCGAGACCGGATGCTTCATAGAGAAAAATCATCAGATATCTTGACAATAAAGTAGACTTTCTGTTTTATTGAGTAACAGTTTAAAAAGCTTTGAAGAGGAATAGTAGGGTCTGGTGCTGTTACAGAGAGCCGGTGGTGCTGCAAACCGGTACAGATTAGGACCTGAACTGACCTTGGAGCTACGGACGTCAAAGGGCCTGGGTAGAGAAAGTAGCCTGAGTAATTTCCGTCGTGATCCTGCGTAAATGGATAATGAAGGGTTTCGTTAAGACGAGACCAAACAGGGTGGTACCGCGAAGCTTAGCTCTCGCCCCTGACCGGGGGTGGGAGTTTTTTATTTTTAACCGGCATATACTTTAGAAAGGGGGTGGTTCTGTGGAATCCGATCTAGGTGATCTAGACAAATTGGCGAAAGATGGAGAAGAACTTGTAGAACTGACCCCAATAAGGGACTGAGACGAAGTATCAGAGGAGACCATCATGAGCATAATGAAGACAATTAAAATATTTGATACGACCTTGCGCGACGGTGAACAATCCCCCGGCGCCAGCATGAACATCGAAGAAAAATTGCGTATCGCCAGTCAGTTGGAGAAGCTCAATGTCGATGTTATCGAAGCTGGCTTCCCAATTGCTTCAGACGGTGACTTTGAAGCCGTCAAAAAAATTGCCCAGACGATCAAGGGCCCAGAAATTGCCGGTCTTTGTCGTGCCAATATCAAGGATATCGACCGGGCCTGGGAAGCTCTGAAATACGCCGGAGACCGTGGTCGTATTCATACGTTTATCGCCACTTCGGATATTCATATGGAGCGTAAACTGCAGATGAAACCGGCCAAGGTCCTTGAAACGGCGGTGAAGGCGGTTAAACATGCAGTTTCTTATACACCCAACGTCGAATTCTCCTGCGAGGATGCTGTGCGTACCCGTCTTGAGTTTCTTGCCGAAATGGTTGAAGCAGTGATTGATGCTGGTGCGACAACGGTCAATATTCCGGATACGGTCGGCTATTCAATTCCTTTTGAATATTTCAATATTATCAAGTACTTGAAGGATAACGTGCCGAATATTGACAAGGCGGTTATCTCCGTGCATTGTCACAATGATCTTGGCTTGGCGGTCGCCAATTCGCTGGCTGCAATTCAGGCCGGAGCAGGGCAGGTCGAGTGCACTATTAACGGCATTGGTGAGCGTGCTGGCAACTGTTCTTTGGAAGAAATTGTCATGGCGCTGCGAACGCGTCGAGACATTATGCCTTTTGAAAATAGCATCAACACGGAGCACATCTATGCTGCCAGTCGTCTGCTTTCAACTGTCACCGGGATTGCGGTGCAGCCGAACAAAGCTGTTGTAGGCGCCAACGCCTTTGCTCACGAAGCCGGTATTCATCAGCATGGTGTGTTGATGGATAAGGAAACCTACGAGATCATGACGCCTGAGTCGATTGGTCTCAATGCCAACAAACTTGTGCTTGGCAAACACTCGGGTCGTCACGCTTTTGTCGCCCGTCTCAATGAGCTTGGTTATGACTTGCCTAAGGAAGATGTGGAGAAGGCCTTCGTTCGCTTCAAGTCGTTAGCTGACAAGAAAAAAGAGATTTTTGACGAGGACCTCGACGCCATCGTTGCTGATGAAATTATCCGGATCCCGGAAATCGTCAAGCTTGTGCAGATGAATGTCTCTTCCGGGTCGTTCGCTGCGCCGACTGCGACTGTAGAACTTGAGGTCAAAGGTAAGGTAAAAAGAGTCGCAGTTATTGGGGATGGACCGGTTGATGCCACTTTCAAGGCGATTAAGAAATTGACAGGTATGAAGCCGTACCTGGTTAATTATTCCGTCGGTTCAATCACCGGTGGTACCGATGCTCTTGGCGAGTGTACTGTCCGACTCGAGCATGATGGCCACGAGGTGCTGGGCCAGGGCTCTCATTCAGATATTATCGTTGCCAGTGCCAAGGCGTATATCAATGCACTCAATAAGGCCTTGGATGTTGCCCAGCGAACCAGGGTGGAAATCTGAAATCCGAATGGATGCGTAGCGCGTGGCGCGAAACATCATGATCTTTGTCGCGGAGGCGCGCAGGAAACAAGTTTTTCTTCGCGTTCTCCGCGCCTTTACGATATAACCTTTTTTTGTTGTATCAATACTGATTGGATGCCCTGTACTCAGGGCCTGAAGGAGTTATTATGGGGCAGACTACAGCTGAAAAGATTTTTGCGGCTCATCTTCGTGATGAACCGTTCCCTGGTACCAAGGTGCTCGATCTGGATCGTGTCCTTTGCCACGAAATTACCACGCCGGTGGCTATTGCCGACCTTGAGTGGCGTGGGAAGGATCGAGTCTTCGATAACACCAAAATCAAGGCTGTTATTGATCATGTGACGCCGTCCAAGGACAGCAAGACTGCCCTGCAGGCTAAGATGCTGCGTGACTGGGCTCGTCGCCACGATATCAAGGACTTTTTCGATGTTGGTCATAATGGTGTCTGCCACGCACTTTTTCCGGAAAAAGGTTATATTCGCCCTGGCTTCACAGCGATTATGGGCGACTCGCACACGTGTACTCACGGTGCTTTTGGTGCCTTTGCTGCTGGTGTTGGTACCACCGACCTCGAAGTTGGTATTCTGAAAGGCGTTTGTGCCTTCCGCGAGCCGAAGACCATTCGTGTCAACCTGAATGGCAGCTTGCAGCCTGGTGTCTATGCCAAAGATGTGATCCTTTATGTGATTGGACAGCTCGGCGTTAATGGCGCGACCGACCGGGTCATTGAATTTCACGGTCCAGTTGTTGATGCGATGAGTATGGATGCACGCATGACTCTCTGCAATATGGCCATTGAAGCCGGTGGTACATGCGGCATCTGTCAGCCGGACATGGTTACGGTTGATTACCTCTGGCCTTTCATTGATGGCGAGTTTGCCAGCAAAAAGGCCGCTCTCGAAGATTACAGCCAATGGTGCACTGATGCCGACGCCGATTACGACAAAGTCCTCGATTTTGATGTCACCGCATTGGAGCCTCATGTGACTTATGGCTACAAACCGGATTGTGTCAAGCCAGTGACTGAGATGGCAGGAACCAGGATCGATCAGGTTTATATCGGTACCTGCACCAATGGTCGGATAGAAGACCTGCGTCAGGCTGCTGAAGTTCTGAAAGGTCGCAAGGTCTCTGATACTCTGCGTGGTATCGTTTCTCCGGCGACACCGAAGATCTTTCAGGAAGCTTTGGCTGAAGGGCTGATCCAGATCTTTATGGATGCCGGTTTCTGTGTCACCAATCCGACCTGTGGTGCTTGTCTCGGTATGAGTAACGGCATTCTGGCTGAAGGTGAGGCTTGCGCTTCGACCAGTAACCGTAACTTCAATGGTCGGATGGGCAAGGGTGGTATGGTCCACTTGATGAGTCCCGCAACCGCTGCTGCGACCGCTATCACCGGGGTTATCACCGATGCGCGTGAATTGAAATAATTATTCCAAGGAGCCATACTTATGAAAAAAGTATTTGGCGGCCCGGCAATTTTTCTCGACCGAGCCGATATTAATACCGATGAAATCATTCCAGCAAAGTACCTCACTGAGGTGACTAAGGAGGCGCTCAAGCCTTATTGCATGGAAGACCTCAAGCTCGAAGGTTTCGATCCCCAGGGCGAGCGGCTGAAGAATGCTCGTGTGATAATCTCCCGCGAGAACTTTGGTTGCGGTTCCTCTCGTGAGCATGCACCGTGGGTTTTTGAAGTCAACGACATTCACACGGTTATTTCTGAGAGCTACGCCCGGATCTTCCGCCAGAACATGTTTAACTGCGGCATGCTGGCGATTGAGCTGCCTAAAGCTGATATCGATGCTCTGATGGCTTTGGAGAAAGAAGCCAATGGCGCAGTCGATGTAAAGGTTAACCTTCCGGATCAGCAGGTTGTTGCTTGCGGCAATGGTCGCGAAGTCTCCTTCAGCTTTGACATCAGCCCTTTTGACAAGGCTTTGGTGGATGCTGGTGGTTGGGTAGAGTATGCTGACGCGCGATATTAATTCATATCTTTGGTAAGTTTTTTTACAACTGAGTGGGGCTGGTGTATAACGCACGTGGCCCCATTCAACTTGTTTAAACCAAAATGGCTATACATAAGTTGTAGTGGTTCAAATCTGATCTGACACAGAGTGTAAGATTTGGTCATGTTTAAAATTGGTCCTTGGTCGGTAACTCTTTCTTGCTTGTCAGGGTATTTAGGGGGGGGTAGGGCACTTTTTATGGGCGCTCACGACTTAATAGACAAGACACGAAAGGTATCTGTTAGATGGCTAAGAAAAAGATGGTTATCATTGGTGAGGCTCTCGCTAAACAGGGCTATTGCAGAATCAGCTCACGGAAGCATATTGTCGCCAGAATTGACGTTGAGAATTGGGCCGAAGTCTTGGCACAGCACTTCGACAAAAACTTGCATGAGATGTTTACTGCCATTCGCGAAAACCCAGGTTTCTATGAAGACCTGTTTCGTCGAGACTGGAGTAAAGACCGGCTGGAAGTAAGTCTGACCACTGCCCGCACTGTGCCGTCAAGTTTCCAATGCTGCGTTGGTTATGAGGAGAAGGAAGCTAATGACTTTGATTCAGAGTTAGTTAAAGCCATTGTATAGAATGCTTTTGGTGTGTCAGCGTCAGGGTTTCTGGGGATTGTCCACAACAGACGTTTTTTGCCAATAGCAGTTCCTACATTACTTAAGGACTTCCGAGACACTCTTTTTTCTCTCATAAGTCATAAGTTGACTAGATATTCGTTCGAAACCATAAACCTCTGATTCTCCTTCCCCCACAAAAAACAGCTTTCTCCCTACGACTCAGAACGTTCGCGTGCCAGCTGCCAGAAGGCATAAACGCCTGGCCGTTGCAAATTACGTTTGCTGGTGCAAAGACCGACCTGGTACGATCCCAGCTGCGGTGCCTGATCTACGATGACGACATCATCGCGGAACGGACTGCGATCGACAACCAGTTGCGGAACAATGCCGATGCCACAGCCCAAACGAACCATCGGAATGATCGCTTCGTTGCCGGTGACCTCGGAGGTGATATTCGGAGTGATGCGCCGCTCTTTCAGACACTGATTCAAACGACGTCGGGACAGACCTGTCTGCGGAAGTACCAGCGGAGCTTGGGTGAGATCGAGTTGCCCGTTG
>DAOWJU010000039.1 GCA_030640215.1 Desulfuromonadales bacterium | reverse complement strand
GTGCGCATGGGGCTGGAGGGCTGGTCTGTCTATTTGGCCGCGCAACGCGCGACCAAGGATGATATTGCCGAATTGCGGCGTATATATGCTGTTATGGAGAAGCAGGCGGCCAGCGGTGGTTGGAGCCCTGAGGTCGATGCTGAATTCCATTATGCGATTACCGCGGCAAGTCACAATAGCTTGCAAATGCATATGCTTGATTCCATTCACTCGCTCTTTCACACCACCGTCCAGGTCGCATTGATGGAGTTCTATCAGCAGCAGGGTCATATCCAGCGGCTACTGACCCATCATCGAGAAATCATGGAAGCTATTGCGGACCGCAAGCCAGAACTGGCCAGGCAGAAAATGATGGAACATCTGTCGATGGTCGAGGAAAAAATGACGCAACTGCTTAATGATAAGGTCACGTCCCGCTGAAAAGCGGCAAGCCACTTTTCAATCCGTCGCCATCCCCAACAGTTCCGTAATATGCACAACCTCTTGCGTCATCCCTGCTTGTTTCAGACCCCAGGCCAGCTGCAGGTGACAGCCCGGATTGGCAGTAATCAGCAACTCCGCTCGCGTTGCCTGGATATTCTCAAGCTTGCGGTCAAGAATCTGCTGGCTCTCGTCGGTGTATTTGAGGCTGAAAGTTGCAGCACTACCACAGCACCAGCTTGCCTCATTCAGCTCGCGGTAATCGATCCCCGGAATTGCCTTGATCAGATCACGCGGTTGTTGACTGACGTTCTGGGCGTGGCAGAGGTGGCACGGCTCGTGATAGGTGACCGTTTTCTCAATCGGTTTGAGCCCCTTGGTGCGTAGACCCTGCTCGGCGAGAAACTCGCTGATATCTTTGACCTTGCTGCGGAAGCTTTTTAATCGCTCATGATCACCAGTATCCTCTAGTAACTCTTCATAATCCTTGAGTGCCGCGCCGCAGCCAGCACAATCAGTGACAATGGCGTCGACATCAAGCTGCATAAAAAGGTCGAGATTGTGTTGTGCCAGACTGCGGGTGGTGTTGCGATCGCCTTCGTTGAGATGTGGAGCGCCGCAACACTTTTGTTCTTTCGGTGTGATCACCTCAAAGCCCTGGTGGGTCAGTACCTTGACCGTTTGACGTGAAACTTCCGGGTACATCAGGGTCATAATGCAGCCGAGGAAGAAGGCGACCCGGCCGCGTTGTTCGCCGACGGCTGGAGTCACATTCGCTAGCTGAGGGCGTAGTGGCGGGTGCAGTTCTGGCATCATACCTTCGGCCTTGCCCAGCCACTCTGGCCCTAATTTTAGAATGTGTGAGTTACGCACCAGCCACTGGATACCAAGTTTTTGGTAGAGACGGGCCGGCAGCATAGAGGTCTCAAGCAGTTCAGGCGATGGTAGCATCTGTTGCAGAATGAACTCGCGAAATTTGCTTACCCCGCCACTCAAAGGGAATGCCTCCTGGGCCTGGTTGCGGCAGGCTTCCATAACCTGACCAGCATGGACGCCAGAGGGGCAGGCTGTAGAGCAGGCCCGGCAGTCGAGACAGAAGTAGGCTTCCTCTTTCAGGGCAGCGGTAAAATCGAGTTGCTCATCTGCTACCGCCTTGGCCAGAGCGACCCGACCACGCGGTGAAGAACGTTCCCGGCCGGTCAGGACATAGGTCGGGCAGGTCGGCAGGCAGAAGCCGCAGCGCATGCACTGTAGCAAACCCTCATAGTTTGGTTCGTCGGCCAGTGGGAATTTGCCGAGACATGGTTTCTCAGTCACGGCCACCCTCCGCTGTTTCCTCGCTGAATATCTTGCCCGGGTTAAGTAAGCCGTTCGGATCAAAGCTGCGCTTGATCCGGCGCATGACATTCACGCCGCCAACGCCAATCTGGCGCTCCAGGTAGTCCTGCTTGGCCAGGCCGATGCCATGTTCGCCGGAGACGGTGCCGCCCCAGGCCAGTACCTTGTCATACAGCTCATGGTAGAAAGCGTGAGCCCGCTCCATCTCCTCACGATTGCGCTCATCGCAGAGCACGGTTGGATGCAGGTTGCCGTCACCGGCGTGGCCGAAGGTGCCGACGTTGAGCTGGAATTTCTCGCTGAGTCGTTCGATCTCATCAAAAGTTTCGGCAAGGCGACTGCGGGGAACAGTGGCATCCTCGAGCAGGGTGGTCGGAGAAACCCGTGCCAGGGCCGAGAGGGCTGTGCGACGGGCCGCCGCCAACTGCGCGGCATGGTCGGCATCAGTGGCCTCCTGGATTTCGGCAGCTCCGACTTTCTGCAGGACAGCTTTTACGCCGTCCGCCTCTTCAGCAACCATCGCCGGATGGCCATCGACTTCAATCAAGAGCAGGGCCGCCATCTCACGCGGCAGGCCGATCTTCACATAATCCTCAACACAGTTGATGGTCGCCCGGTCCATGATTTCAAGAGTCGATGGAATAATCTTGGCAGCGATAATACTGGCAACGGCTTCGCCTGCAGTACGGGTGTCCTTGAAATAAGCAAGCAGGGTGCGTTTGGCTTGCGGGGGGGGGATCAATTTTAAGGTTGCCTCAGTGATAATACCAAGAGTCCCCTCGCTGCCGACCAACAGAT
>DAOWJU010000144.1 GCA_030640215.1 Desulfuromonadales bacterium | reverse complement strand
TGGCAGAGATCAGACGACATTTATCGATGCCGGTGAGGAGTTCCTGCTCGATAAGGTTGCTCATGCCCCCTGGAATTGCGTTCGTCTATCGGAGTTGAAACGAGGAAGTGGTCGCATTCTCTTTTTGCCTGTGCCCTGATATGCCTGCTCAGTGCGACCGCTTTCGCGGAGAGTGGTGTACGTGGGCGAGTTGCCTGGCGTGGCGAATTGATTCCGCAGGTGACTGTACGGGCTTATCGTCAGATTGCTGATATTACCGGAGGAAAAGCACTTGCCGTTTCGGCCCCGACCGATCTGGATGGTCTTTATCAACTTGATCTGGAGGCCGGTAATTATGTGCTGACTGCCAGTAACAGCTCCGATCCACTCAAGGCTGGTGATCTCTTCTGCTACTACAGCGGCAGTCCGATTCAGGTGCCGGTGAACGGTTATCGCAATGTGGGATTCAACCTGATTCGCGTTCCTGAGCAGCAACCTGTCAAGCAGGAGAAACGTTCCGGTATCTATGGCCAACTCAGCTATCAGGGTGAACTGCTTGAGAAGGCCTACCTCTATGTTTACAAAGATCCTTCTAAAAACTTTAAAGGCCCGGGGTATTTCATCCAGCCGGTGGCTCGCGGCGACTTCCGGCTCAATCTGCCGCCTGGCGATTATTACCTGCTGGCCCGCAAAAGGATGAAGGGTGGCCAGTTCGGGCCGATAGAAATTGGTGACTATTTCAACTATTACTTCGGTAATCCTGTGCATATTGAAGCTGGCCAGCTCCACGAGGTCAAAATTGAGACCGTGACCCGACTTTCGATGCTCGAAGAGGAGGTTGTCGATTTACAGGGTATCAGCGGCCAGGTGGTTGACGCCGCAGGTAAGCCTCGTGCGGGGCTCTATGTCTTTGCCTACCGACAGGCCGAGATGACCGGCAATCCTGATTTCTTCTCCACACCGACCGGGCCGGATGGTCACTTTGAGATAACTCTGCCCGATAGTGGTCCCTATTATCTGCTGGCACGACAGGCCTTTGGCGGCCCGGCCGGTAGCGACGAACTGTATGGCAAACTGCAACTGACCAATGGTGGGCCCCGGGCTGTTTCCGTTTCGACAGAGCAAGAGGAGGTTGTGATTCATGTGGCACCAAAAGGCACTGACTAGTTTTGTTGCTGTTGCCATCGTCCTTTTCCTCTCTGGCTATTGCAATGCCAAGGAGTTGTCAGGGAAAGTGCGCTGGTCTGGCCAGATCGATTTGCAAGAATCGGTGGTGGTGAGTCCTGGTGCATCCTTGAGCATTGCTCCCGGAACGCAGATAACGATTGCAAACCCTCAGGTAAAAATCAGTGTACGAGGTTTTATAAAGGCCAATGGTAGCGCTTCGGCGCCAATTGTTTTCAAGGGCCCGACTGGTTGGCTGGGGGTTGAGTTTATGGAAGCTCCCCCGGGGAGCAGCTTTCTCTGGACCGAATTTTATTCAGCACAGGCGGCGATCAGCAGTTTTGCCACTGACTTTAAAGTCGAAAACTGTACCTTCAAAGAGGGCGAATTTGCTATCAAGCTGTTGCGTGAATCGAGTCCGGTGATTATCAATTCATTGTTTGAGAACAACCAAGTTGGTGTCGCCAACGAAATGAAGTCCGGCCCCGAAATCCGTGGTAACCGTTTCATCAATCAGACTCGCTCGGCTATTCTGGCTTCACACAACAGTAAGGGTGTGATTACCGAGAACACATTTGAGAAAAACAAGCAGGCGATTGCCTTACTGCAGAATTATCCGGATCGTATCAGCAAGAATTCCTTTATTGAGAATGAAGTGGGAATCTACTGTAACCAGACCAAAAGTACACCGCTGATCGAAGAGAATAGTTTTGAACGCAACCAATATGGTGTGCTGAACTTTTCCTTTTCTTATCCAGTGATCAAAAATAACCGTTTCGTTGGTAACAAGACCGCCGTACATAATGATCAGTACGGCTCTCCTCTGGTTGAGAATAATCTCTTTCGTGACAACGAAACGGCACTCTACAGCTATCGTAAGTCAAACCCCAAGGTGCGCTTGAACAGTTTTGAGAAGAATGATCTGGCGCTCTATTGCGACTTTTCTGCTTACCCGGAAATCAAACAGAATAATTTCCTGGGAAATACTGTAGGCGTCAAACTTGGCATTTATCAGAGTGCAGACTGGGAACGACGCTCTGGCTCCAAAAAAATCATGCAGCGTGAAGCGAGCTCACGTAAAAGTCAGAATCCGTTGTTGGCAAAAGCTCCGGAAACCTTCAATGATTATGTTGATGTCAGCGGCAACTGGTGGGGTGACGATACAGCGCAACTGGTAAAAGTCGGTAAGGAGGGCAACAGTCCCCTCTTCTATGACCGCCACGATAAGCCGGAGGTCACCTACAAAGATTATGGACCCGGTGTTTACAAGCTCGATAGGATCCAGTTCTCGCCATGGCTAGATGCGCCGGTCAAGGGTGTCGGGCCACTGGAGACGCAATGAAGCGTTTGCTCTCTTTGACGATATTGCTTTTTTGGGTAATATCGCTGGCCGTGCCATCCTTGCTTGTTGCGGCGATGATCGAAGGCCGTGTTGTCAGCGGTGACGAGCCGCTCGCTGGGGTTGTGGTGACGGCCCATGCGTCTCTTGATTTTACAACAAAAGCGATCACGCATTCAGTTGTCAGCGACAGTGATGGTCTTTATCAAATGGAATTGCCGCCTGGTACTTATGCTCTCTTTGGCTGGAACGACGACCAGAGTCAGTTTGCTTTCTGCGGACGCAACCCGGTTAACCTGACGACAGACTCGACCTGGGTTGGCCTGCAAGCCGTGCCAGTAGAAACATCTAAGGGTACTCTCTATAATGATGACTATAGTGCCGCAATCGAAGGTCAGGTTCTGCACGATGGCTCGCCTTTGGCAGGGGCTCATGTTTATCTCTATCTTGATGTTGCCGAGGATCTGAAGGGACAAGGTTATCGTCTCTCTTTACCGACGGCAGCGGATGGCTACTTTCGCTTTGATGGCTTACCGGAGAGCAATTATTATCTCGTTGTACGACATCGTCAGAATGGGCAGAGGGTTGGTCCGGTGCAGGAAGGCGACCAGTTTGGCATCTACCCCGGCAACCCACTGACCGCAAGATCTGGACAGGTACAGCACGTTAAAGTGCACAGCGTGACCAAGCTGAAGGATGCCAGCGGCAGCGAAACCTTCGGCCGGGCAACCGGTCCCGTTTTGAGTGGAAGAGTGGTGGACCCTGCAGGCCAAGGCGTTGCCGGGGTGCATGTTTTTGCTTATGTCGATCGGGTTATCGGTCATCAGCGGCCCGCCGCAATCTCAACACCGACGGTAGCTGATGGTCGTTTTCTGGTCAACCTGCCGGAACCGGGAACTTACTATGTTGGTGCCCGTGAGGCTTACGGTGATTCTCCCGCTCCGGGAGAATTGTTTGGCATGTATGAAGAGAGCGCAGACCATGGCCTGACCCTTGAGAAGGGCAACAACCTTGATAATGTTCGCATTGTTGTTGAGCCGGTCGCAATTTTTTAAATACCAATTGAGGTCAGAGGAAGGGTGACGATAATCATGGTAGAAAAGAAACCGCAAGAAGTGAAACTGGAGATTCAACTTGACGAAGACATTGCTCAGGGGAGCTATGTCAACCTGGCGGTTGTTAATCACAACGAGTCTGAGTTTGTGGTCGATTTTATTTTTGTCCAGCCACAGACACCCCGGGCAAAGGTCCGTTCAAGAGTGATTCTTTCGCCTCAGAATGCTAAACGTTTCGTCGCTGCGTTGCAGGGTAATATTGACCTCTATGAGGAGAACCTTGGTGAAATTGTACCCGCTCAACAGCCTGTCGATGATGCGACAGGGAATTATCACTAAGGAGCCTGTCCGACAATGAATGACCGGCTGCAAACCCAGCTGTTTGGCCCATATCTCGGCTCCTTTTCAGCCCATAGCTACGGCTATCAGCTCTCAAACGAGCCAAAATCTGATCTCAAACTTCTGGGCTTTCGCTTCGACCCTTATTCTCGGACAGGCTCCTAGGAACTCATGTTGACACTTACTTCCATACGTCTGCTGTTTTTTGTCGCAACAACCTTCGTGCTCGCCAGTTGCACTTTAGGGGCACCCTCCCTTAAACTGAAGGATGATGTGATTGAGAACACGGTTACTTGGAGTGGCGAAGTCTGGATCGATGGGATTGTCACGGTCAAAAAGTCCGGGCATCTGATCATTGAACCGGGCACACGTATCCTTTTTGCACCTAGGGACGTGGATGGCGACGGTATCGGCGATGCGGAACTGCTGGTCGAAGGTTCACTGACCGCTCGTGGCACAGCCAGGGATCCGATTATCTTTACCAGTGCTGCCGATCAGCCGAAGCCTGCTGACTGGAAATACCTCTATCTCGACTTTGCGCGTGATGTTGAACTTGATTATATCGTTTCCGAATATGCTTACAGCGGGTTGCAGGTGCACTTTTGTCGTGCCCGGGTCACCAACTCGATTTTTCGTTACAACGTGGATGGGTTGAGATTCTCAACGGTCAATCTGTTTGCAGCCGGGAATCGCATGCACGACAACCAGCATGGTTTGCGTTACGAAGAGCGTGGCAGTGAGGCGATTATTCATCACAATGATATCCAGGATAATGAGATCGGGATTTTTGTTGTGACCCGCTCTACGGATAGAGCACAAATCAAAGAGAATAATATTACCGGCAATCGTCAGTATAACGTCAAACTTGGCTGGCAACAGCCGGGCGATGTGACCCTGCCAAACAACTGGTGGGGAAGCTTGGCTCCAGATGCCGTCGAAGAGACTTTTTTAGATCGTAAAATTGATGTCAGTCTCGGTCATGTCAGTGCTCCAGAGCCATTGACAGGACCGGTCAAAGTGAGTGACTGGCAAAAACATGAAGGAGCAACACCATGAAATCTCTGCGTTATCTCGTCCTTAATTCGCTGTTGTTGGTTCTGATGATGACATCGCTTTCTGTCTCGTCAGTGAGTGCCTGTGTCGGCAAAACCCTGGTGGTGGGAGCTTTGGATGATCCACAACAGCAGGTTCTGGCCGAAATGCTCTCAGTGCTGATCAGTGAACGTACCGGGACGACAGTTAAGGTGGTCCCGATAAAGGGGCATGCCGAAGCTCACGATGCGATGATTCGTGCCGAGCTGGATATGTATATCGAATACACGGGCGTTGGTCAGGTGACAATCCTGAAGGATCAACCGATTGCAGACTCCGATGAGCTCTACAAGGCGGTCAAGGAACGTTACAATCAGGAGCTTAACCTGATCTGGCTGAAACCTTTTGGCTTCTCCGATGCACGCTATGCTCCGGAAGGCACGGTTGCGGTTGCGGCTCCTGTGGTCCGTAAGGATACTTTGAAAAAATTCCCGGCTCTGGCTCGCTTGATTAACAAACTTGGCGGTGCTATCGATGACTCGACCATGAAGGAGTTGGAGGTTGCAAGTGCTGCTGGAAACCCCAGGGATGTGGCGCGGAAGTTTTTGAAAGAGAAACGATTTATCTGACGAGAGCCGATGATGACCCGAATAGATCGACGTACCTTTATCCGCCGGAGTATCCAGACTGCCGTGGCAACTTCAGCCGTTGGCTGTCTGCCTGCGCTCGATCTGCTGGCGTTGCCAGCGCATGCTGCAGAAATGCCGCCGCTTGCCGTGCGCAAGGGGCAGGATGTGTCGCTCCTGGTTAAAGAGACCTTGCATGCTCTGGGCGGCATGGAGAATTTTGTCAAGTCGGGTGACGTTGTTGTGGTCAAGCCGAATATCGGTTGGGATCGCACCGTCGAACTGGCTGCCAACACTCATCCGGAAGTCGTCAAAACTCTGGTGGAACTCTGCCTTGATGCCGGTGCAAAACAGGTGCGCATCTTTGATCGTACCTGTAACGATGAACGGCGCTGCTACACGCAGAGCGGCATACGTGCTGCGGTAGAAAGTGTCAAATCAGACCGCGTCAGCCTGGAATATATGGATCGGCATGGCTATAAAGAGCTGGCTATTCATGGAGGCAAGGCTTTTGATCGTTGGCAGTTCTATATGCCGGTGATTGAGGCCGACCGCCTGATTAACGTGCCAATTGCCAAGCATCACTCGATTTCCCGTCTGACGCTCGGTATGAAAAACCTGATGGGTGTGATCGGTGGCAACCGGGGGCGTCTGCATCATAAAATTGCCGAGTCTCTCACCGATATAGCATCGGTTATCCATGCTGACCTTACCGTGATTGATGCAACCCGTATCCTGGTCGCCAACGGTCCCCAGGGCGGGCGGGTTGAAGATGTCCGCAACCCCGAGACCCTGATCGCCTCGCCCGATATGGTGGCGGCGGATGCTTACGCCACAACCCTTTTTGGTCTCAAGCCTGAAGATGTGTCGACGATTGTGGCTGCGGCGCAAAGAGGCCTGGGCGTCATGGACCTTAAACAGGTTCGCATGGTTTGAAAAACTCTTCCTGGACATACGCCCGCAAGATCAGCCAGAGCTTTTGTCTGGCGCTTTTCCTCTGGCTTTTCTTGCAGACGGAATATCGTGGTATTGACCAGCTACCCTATCCGGTCAGTTTGCTCTTCCGGATTGACCCGCTCGCCGCACTCGCAGATTTTCTCGCCCCCGGACCCTTTGGCTGGCAGGTCCTCTGGCCCGCTCTGGTTGTTATCCTCTTTACGGTTCTCTTCGGGCGTTTTTTTTGTGGCTGGATCTGCCCGCTCGGCAGCACCCTTGATGGCCTCGGCAAAGTCATAGGCCGTGGCCGACGAACTTTTTCGCCCGGTTGGCGGCGCGTCAAGTACTACCTGCTGATCGCCATGAGTGCGGCGACTCTCTTTGGCGTACAACTCCTCGGCCTCTTCGATCCGCTGGCGATTTTTCTGCGCTCTTTAACTCTCGCAGTTTATCCCGCATATAATTATGGTTTGAATGGGCTTTTTGACTTCTTCTATGAGCATGAAGTGCCGTTGCTGTCATCTCTGGCCAAAACTTCCTATCCGGTCTTTCGTGATAACCTGATGGCCTTTCATCAGCCGATCTTTGCCCTGGGCCTTTTTACCCTGTTGATCTTCTTGGTGATCGTTCTGCTGGAAAAAGTCGAACACCGCTTCTGGTGTAAGAATCTCTGTCCTCTTGGCGGCCTGCTTGGCATCTGCTCGCGCTATGCGATTCTGCAACGAACTCCGCAAGAACTCTGTGCCGATTGCCAACTGTGCGATAGCCTCTGTCGTTCTGGTGCAGTACGTGAGTCAGGTCATATGCGCAGTGAATGCTTGCTCTGTATGGATTGCACCGGTTTCTGTCCGGAAGAGCGCGTACAGTTTACTTTGCGGACTGGAGCCGACAACGATCTCGGCGTTGATTTACAGCGCCGTGGTGTTCTGACCGCCATGGCCAGCGGCGTCATGCTGGCACCAGTGGTGAGTATTGGCCCAGTGACCCACGAGCAAAACCCTTATCTGATCCGGCCGCCGGGAGCGGTGCCTGAAGAAGAATTCTTGCAACGCTGTGTGCGCTGTGCTGAATGTATGAAAGTCTGCATTGGCCGGACCTTGCAGCCCGCGTTACTTGAAGCAGGTCCCATCGGTTTGTGGACGCCGCTGGTGGTGCCGCGCATCGGTTACTGCGAGTACAACTGTACTCTTTGCGGTCAGGTCTGTCCGACCGGAGCCATTGCGCCACTGAAATTGCCAGAAAAGAAGAAGAATGTAATTGGCCTTGCTGTCATTAAAAAAGATCGTTGTCTGCCTTTTGCCAAGGGTGTTGAATGCCTGGTCTGCGAAGAACATTGCCCCACAGGTGAGAAAGCGATTGTCATGGAGGAAAAAGAGGTGCTGGTCGATGGTGAGCTGCGCCGCCTCAAATTCCCCAAGGTCGTCGATAAACTCTGCATCGGTTGCGGTATTTGCGAGACCAAGTGCCCTGTGGAGGGCGCCAGTGCCGTTCGTATCATCAACGAGGGTGAGAGCCGCCGCAAACGCGCCGAATTCCTTGCCGGGCCTTATGGCTGAGTGCCCCCGGTTCTTATGATTTTCGGTTCTTATGGTTTGAGTCTCTATGCTATGAAATATTTACTGACATGTTTTCTTCTACTCACGCTGGTTGCTTCTGCATCTGCAGATTCGGGCAAGGTTCAGACAGGCAAATTCTCTGAGTCTGGGCTGGATGGTTGGTATGAAAAAAGTTTCAAGGGTCATACCGAGTATCGCATTGTTGCAGAATCGGGACAAACGGGAGACTTGGGACAAACGGGAGACTTGGGTCAAAAGGGAGGCTCGGGTCAAAAGGTGTTGCAAGCCAAAAGTTCTGGTACTGCCTCTGGGCTTATCTACGAGACTGAATACGATCCCAATGAATATCCCATTTTGTCCTGGCGCTGGAAAGTCGCCAATACCATTGCCAAAGGGGATAGCCGTACCAAACAAGGGGATGACTACGCTGCCCGAATTTACGTGGTTTTCCCCCACTGGCTGTTCTTGAAAACCAAAACGCTCAATTATATCTGGGCCAACCGGTTGCCCAAAGATTCATCCCAGATCAGCACCTATGCCAGCAATGATATGATGATCGCCGTGGAAAGTGGTCCCGGCAAGGTTGGCCAATGGCTTGCCGCTCGACGCAACCTTGTGGAAGACTACCGTCGGGCTTTTGGTGAGGATCCACCGTCGGTCGGTGCGATTGCCATTATGACTGACACCGATGATACTGGCGAATCAGCTACTGCCTGGTACGGTGATATTACGGCCAGTCGACGCTAGTCACTTCTCACCTTATGAACAAATATTGTAACTATTCAGCAAAATAAATTACCCCCCCTCAATCCCCCCTGTTTTACAGGGGGGAAGCGAGTGCAACGAGCAGGGGGGTGCTCTTGATGGTTTTAGTGCAATGTGTTGAAGTTACCAAGTATTTTTATTAATCAGAGAGGAACGACAGACAATTCTGCTTTTGCCGCTATAATTGAAGCGTGGATTGATTTATCTCCAATGACTGCTACCGTTGGCAGTCTCTTTGACAAAGGAGGTTCTTATGTCGCTGGTTAAAACCTGGTACACCCCTGAAGCTGCAGCAGACAAGTTCGGAATTCAACTTGTGAAGTTGATGGAGTGGGTTGAAGAGGGTCTGGTGAGAGCTGAACGGGAAGGTGACAAGGTTGTGCAGGTGAACATCGATGATGTGCGTCTCGAAGTGGAGACGATGGTAAGTCGATCCTGATTGCGAGTTTTTTGAATTGCTTAAAAGTAGAGTAATCGAGACTTGATCGGACAGATGTTGTTTGGTCGGATCATGTATGGAACTGCTATTGTGGCCACCTGAAAACGGGTGGCTATTTCTTATAGATCAGGGTCAGTAAGAATTTGGTGTTTTGGCGGATTTCATCAATGGCCACGTTGAATTTTCGCACAATGTGGAATCGGTCTAAAATGTTCAGTGCCTGCGGGGCCTTTTTGGCAATAACTTTGAGATACGGCGCCCACATGTCGCTACACACAAATTGGAGTTGAGCGCTACGTTCTCGACCAAATTCCCGAAAGAATCGCAGCAATGTTTTAGTCCGGCGTTCAGACCCACACCACAGAAGCCGCCTGGCTCCAGCATTGAGTTGATAGACCAGATCGGCAGATACTCAAATAGTCGCTGCGATTGCCGATCGTAAACACTCCGTCGCTTATCGCATCCAGGGCAAACAGGCCGACTGTTGCGACGTGGAACGATGTCAATGACCAGGGCTTCCACTCCTTCGATAAGCATGATCTGAGTGGTACTGTAAACGAAGGACTTGAATCCTTCGACCTTGTTCAGTAAAGTCTTTATCAGCATTGCTTCTTTCTCATGGGATGGATGTTTCTCGTTAATCCATCCTACCCCCATGAAGGGAAGCAATGCTCTAATTTTCAACCAACTCTATCCACAGATTCTGCGGAAGAGGCTTAAATATCTATGTTCCGAGGAATCTAAGGAGCTTCCCGGATAAGAGTGTCAACAACAGTCACCATTGACTTGCACTGAAATTGAGACCGCCTATAATTGAGATATCAACAAGAAGGCGTTTTCTCACCTCACGCCTCACCCTTTTTTATGGAATTTAAAAAACAGCATATCAAAACCAGCGTTGTCGCCTGCATCATTGACGAGCAGAACCGGGTGCTCCTGACCCGCCGCTGCATTGAGCCTTTTTGCGGACAGTGGGTCATGCCAGGGGGCAAAATAGACCATGGAGAGCCGTTATTGGAAGCACTGCACCGTGAAGTTCGAGAGGAAGTCGGTCTCGATGTTCATATTGACGGACTTCTTGATGTCTACGAGCACGTCAGCATCGGCGTAAAGAGCGACCACTACGTGATTATTTATTACCGGGCTCACCCGACCACCCTTGAGTTGACACCGAACCAAGGCGAAGTCACGGAGGCCCTCTGGGTCGGGGCCACGAATTTCAACCGATACAACATGACGCCGGGCACGCGCCATATCCTGGCCCAGCTCTTCCCGGACGCATTGCTAGACCCTGGTGAGCCAGAGGATGAACTCGCTGACCGCACTCTAGCCAGGAGTGCTACCATTGTGAAGCTGAAGCAGTGAGTCTGAAGTGACAGAGTGCGCAAGTTACTGACCCGTTTAAGCGCTGTAAAAATCACTATCGAAGCTATCTGCGCGGTGCAGGTTTAACACAGGCAGCCATGTTCCAGATTGTCGAAAAAAAGGTACAGCTTGAGTTCCCTCAGGGGCATCACCTGCACTGCATGATTTGTCAGGTCCCCAACCAGTTGGGGCAGGAAAATTATGCCTGCAAGCTGACTAATCCTGCGGCCAAGTGGCAACAGATCAGGTCGATTCTTGAACTGGTGGCAACGGGTAAAGGCAACCTGCGCAAGCAGCACTTCCTAGTCTTTCCGGAGGCGGCTCTGCCTTACCAGTCGTTGTCTGAAATGCTTGACTTCATCAATGACCAGTTTGCGGCCAACACGGTTACCATCATCGGTATCGAGCACATTGACCTGCTCACCTACATCGGCTTGCTTGAGCAGTTCGCCATCGACAATGCCGAAGCTCTGGCCTCGGCGAAACAGGATCAGACCTCCGGTGACATCAACGGAATTCCGGTCAACTGTTGTCTGACGATCATCAAGGAAGCCAAAGATGACCTGCGGGTTTTCATCCAGGCCAAGAGCCACCCCTTTTTCGGCGAGGAGGCGATCGACCCGTTCCACGATCTCTATCGTGGCAAAGTCTTCCCGCTTATCCGTTGCCAGCCGACCGGTTTTAATTTCATGTCGCTGATCTGCCTCGATTACATTTATCGTGATCTTTACCAGTCGAACATCTCCACGGTAATTGAGAAGGGCAACGACCTGTTTCACCAGACCCGGCAGCGCCTCGACCTGCTCTGTGTCCTCGAATGCAACCCGAAACCGGAGCACAAGGCTTTCCGCGACGTAGTTAACGGTTTTTACGGCGAATACCTCGCCTACACTCCGGGAGTCCGAGACACGACGACAGTTTTCTGCAACAGTTCTGATGAGACAAACGGACTCGGCGACAACCCGGAGTTCACCTTCGGTCATTCGATGGTAATCATGCACCAGAGTCACAAGATCACAGCCTCAGTGACCGCAGAATTTCAGACCGACGATTTCAATGGCTTGCCGGTCTGCAGACTCCGTTTTGGCACCGGAACGCGGCTCCTCTACTTCAATCTGCCGCTCTTCCACGAACTTGATCCACGGACCACACGCTTCCCACTGAAAGTTCACGCTATATACCAATCCGAGGGAACCAACTGGGATCGTCTCAGTGACGTCTCAACCCATTTGAGCGTAGAAGATCATGACTTTGCGGCAGCTCGCAGACTGGACGCTGCTGAATACCCGGAGAGGCCAGGAGAAGACTAGAAATGACAAACTATGAGCCAGACGCTTTGTCTGGCCAACCGATGTATTCGGCAAGGAATTAACCCTCGAACCTGTTTGCCTATCTCACCAAATAAAGTGTTACTCGCGGCCCGCCAGCAAGACACCGCAGTTGCCGTCACAGTAGGGTTGATCACCACTAAGGTCACAGGCGCAGCAGGGCTTTCTAAAGCGGAAGGAGACAGCAGGTGGTGACACAGGAGCAATAGACATTCTAAAAATATGAGGGCCTATTCAAGCCCTAAAAACAAAAAAGCCCCTGTGCAAGACGAGTCGTCTATGCGCAGGGGCTTTTTATGTTTCTCTACCTTCTTGTTCTAACAGCTACCGCCGCAATCGCAACTAGGCTCCTCGCCGGTTAACCAGCCGTTGATAATTGCGCTGGCACAGCCAACTCCAGCTTTCACCGATAACGCCTCGACCGGGCAGTTGCCAGCACAAGCTCCGCACTCGATACATGCGTCACGATCAATAACCTGTGCCTTGCGCTCCTCAATGGTAAAGACGCCGTGCGGGCAGACCACGGCACACATACCGCAGCCAACACATTTCTCCGTATCGAGCTTCAGAGTGACAATATTCTCAAGGTAACGTAATGATGACATCCTTTGTGTCCTTTGCTCTTTTTAAAAGGCTGCAGCAAGCCAGCAGAGTCCGCCAACCAGCAGGACCGCTGCCTGAGCGGGGATTGCCTGACGCATCTCTTTTTCCACACCCGATGGTGAGGTGAAGGTTGATGATCCGGTAAAGTGCATGGCACACCATGAAGAGACGGCAGCGACTGCCAGCAGCAGCGCCAGAGAGTTCAGCCAGTCAAGCGATGCAGAAAAAACCAGAATCCCTATCACGCCAATGACCAGACCGGCGATGGCACCGCGCATAGCAAACGCTCGCCCTGGTAACCAGGGCAGAAGTATTGGCGTGATAACAGCACCCGTGAACAGCCCGAGCAGGCCCACTGCTACAGCTGTAATGCCGCGGCTCCATGCCGCTGAGAAAGAGAAAACCTGTGGGCCGATGCCGCCGAGAATGAAAAGGGCCAGTATGCTCCACAGGGTGTATTTCCACATGCTGACCAGCTCCACCGGGGTCAGGATGAACCGGTCAACTATGGTGAATCTGACGCGACGCATGTCCGGTGTGGCTGTTAGCCCGGTTCTCAGAAACTGAGGCAGGTCGTTGCTGCGGACGGGGCCATAGACGACTTTAAAACCACAGGCCTTATGAACCTTGTGGGCGGCCACGCCAGGTGCGCCAAGTTGGGGTACGATCAGGGTGCGATGGTTGACAAGCTGTTGCAGGTTGGCTCTTTGCACCTGACGAATAATCTCGTCTGTGCCAAACGTGCCTTTGCCAGCCGCGCACCAGACATTGATGCCCTTGGTGTCGAGAACCAACAGCCAGGCATCATGGCCACGCATATCGCGACGCACGATGTCGAAAGTCATTTTGTAATTGGCTGTCACCAGAACCGGACTGTCGTCTGATGGTGTGCCAATGGCGTAGAGACCCGGTGCAATCGTGTAACGCGAGCGGCCGAGCCCCCAGCGCATCTGCCAGCGGCCAACGATATCTGTCGGTGTGAGGCGCGTTGCAACTTGAGGGATTTGTCCCACCGGACTATCCAGCCATGCGCTGACAAAGGGCCAGAGTTTGTAGCCCGGTCGGTCGTCACTCACTCCCGGACAACAGCCTGCCGAGTCGTTTTCCGGGGCACAGCAAGCATCAGTTGCCGCAGGCGGCGGGCAACAGCTTGCCGATTCTTCTTTTAGAGAAGGGCAGCAGGGTGTTTCCTCTTTCGGTGGTGGACAGCAGTTACTGGTACTCATCAGGCTTTGGACAGTTTGCGACCGCCGCACTCCTTTAATTTGGCATGAGCATGACGCAGCATGCGCTCGGTTGTTTCCCAGTTGACACACTTGTCAGTGATCGACACGCCGTAGGTCAAATCTTCGAGCTTCTCGGCCATCTTCTGGTTGCCCTCTTTAAGAAAGCTTTCGATCATCAGCGAGCCGATGTTGCTATTGCCGTTAGCGACTTGATCCATCACATCATTCATGACAGCTTCTTGACGAGTGTGGTCTTTACAGGAGTTAGCGTGGCTGCAATCAACCATGATGGAGGTTTTGATGCCAGCCTTTTCAAGCTTCTCTATGGTTACAGTGATGTCGGCGGCCTGGTAGTTCGGCCGATCGTTGCCACCACGCAGAACCATGTGGACATCGGGGTTGCCGGTGGTCTGAACAATGGAGATACGGCCTTCACGGTTGACGCCGATGAAGTTGTGCGAATGACAGGCGGCACCCATGGCGTCGATCGCAATCTGCAGGTTGCCGTCGGTACCGTTTTTAAAACCGACCGGGAAGGAGAGTCCACTCGACATTTCGCGATGGGTCTGGCTCTCGGTGGTGCGCGCGCCGATGGCTCCCCAACTGATCGTGTCTGCCATAAATTGCGGAGTAATCGGGTCAAGCATCTCGGTGGCTACCGGCAGCCCCATGGCAGTGATATCGAGCATCAATCTGCGCGCGATACCAAGCCCTTTTGAGATCTGATGAGTGCCGTCGAGATCCGGATCGTTAATCAAGCCTTTCCAGCCAATAGTGGTGCGGGGTTTTTCAAAATAGACGCGCATAACCAGTAGCAGTTGGTCTTTTAATTCATCATTGAGCTTCGCCAGCAGTTCGGCATACTCCAGGGCTGCTTTCGGGTCATGGATGGAACAGGGTCCAACCACCACCATCATGCGTGAGTCTCGGCCCCAGAGGATATCCTGGATCTGCTCGCGTGAGCTGGCGACGAACTCAGCAGCGGCCTCTGAGAGGGGGAGCACCTGTTTGAGATCCGCCGGGGCAATGAGCGGTGTCAGGCCGCTGACGTTGAGATTGTTAGTCTGAACCATTATTCTCTCCTGAGAAATTGAGTAAAAGAAACATTATGTCCTGCAAAACAGAAAAAAATCAATCAGATTGAAGGATTCAGCTTTAATCAGATGATTGACACATTTCTAGATAACACGCTATATATCAATATTATTAAGCTTTTGTTTGAACCGGCCATCAAGAGGTGCCTCGGTCAGGAGATTTCATGGACATTCTAGTCAGTGCTGTATTTCAAGTTTTGCAAGCTGTTCTCTCGATCTATTTCTGGATTGTGATCGCCAGGGCGTTGATCTCATGGGTCAACCCTGATCCGTACAATCCCATTGTGCGTTTCCTGCACAATGCGACAGATCCCGTGCTTAACCGTATGCGGCGTATCTTGCCGTTACAGTTCGGTGCCATGGACTTTACTCCGATTGCTTTACTGATTCTCCTCAGTGTGCTTCAAAACATATTGGCTCAGATCCAGTATAAATTGACGTACGGTGGTTTTTAGGCATCTATCATGCGAATCAGTCCTATTGATATTCAGCAGCAACAGTTCAAGTCGCGCCCCTTTGGTTACGAAAAAGCCGGCGTCGACCGGTTCCTGGAATCTCTGGCCGATGAGTTGGAGCGTCTGATGCGGCAGAATCATGACCTCCAGGAGGAACTGGCCTACACCAATGCGGCATTGACCGAGATGCGCGAGCGTGAAGAGACTCTTAAGGACACCCTGGTGACCACCCAGAAGATTACTGCGGAGTTGAAAGCAACCGCTCGCCGGGAAGTGGATGTGCTGATGGCTGAGGCTGAAATCAAGGCAGAGCGTCTGATGCGCAATGCAGAAGAGCGGCGCGTACAGTTAATCGAGGAGATTCAGGAGACCAAGCGGCAGAAGATAGATTTTGAAGTCAGTCTGAGAGGACTGCTGGAAAAACATATCCGCATGCTTGATTTGAATGTTGTGGCCATTGAACAGCAGGACGCTGATGCCAGGCTGCTTGAAGAGCCACTGCCATTCATTAAAAGTTCTGATCAAGACAGTGAGGGGGCTGCGTCGCAATCATCCGATCATTCTGGTCAGCCTGTCGAAGATGCCGTGTTTGCTGAGTCAGAGTTGGTTGATCCCGCAGTGGATGAGCCTCTTGATCCTCACCATGAGCCGAAAGCTCCGGAGCTCTCATTCGATTTTGATCCGGATGAAGATAACGGCGAAGAGGATCTCCTCAAGTGAGCCTGCCCTGCTTGCGGAAAACCGACGCAGGGGTTGACATTTGCCCGCAAAGCTATTAAATTACCGACGAATTTTCCCAAACGAGGTGATCCCTATGCCGATGTATGAATATCAATGTAAAGATTGTGGGCTGGTCTTCGAGGCCCGTCAGAAATTTTCCGATGCACCACTCACCGAATGTCGGGAATGCGGTGGTGTGGTTGCCAAGCTGATTTCTCAGACCGGGTTCGCTCTCAAGGGCGGCGGTTGGTACGATCAGGGTTACGGCGGCAAACCCGTAGCTTGTCCTTCGGCAGATAGCGGCGGCGGTTGCGCTGGTTGTCCGAAAGCGGCCAACGAATAGAACTCTTTCAATATGAAACGCAAAAGGGGCCGGAATGAAAATTCCGGCCCCTTTTTATATGTTGGTATTACAGGTTTTTCTGCTGTTTCAATACAATAAGCGCTCACCTCTCAGGGCCTATCCCTACCATTCTAGTCTTAAAAAAGGTTGTCCCCATGATGCCCTTCCCCGTTTGTTAGATTTTCTTAAAAAACCTGCTTGACAAATAACGACCACAAGAATATTGTGCATATGCACACAACGAACAGATGGTCGCTTGCGTGATTCATCATCATAAAAGGAGATAAAAATGATTATTGCAGTAACCGCACAGGAAGGGCGGATGGATTCACCAGTTGACTCTCACTTCGGCCGGGCCCCGTTTTTCATGATAGCTAATAGCGAGACCATGGAAGTTCACACGATTGATAACAAAGAAGGTGTCAATGCAGGCAATGGTGCCGGAACCAGTGCAGCCCAATTGATGTCTGAGGAGAGGGTAGAGGTTGTTTACACCGGCAGGGTTGGGCCCAAGGCTGCTGATGCTCTGGAAAAAGCCGGTATCAGCTATGTCGAAGAGACCACTGGAACAGTTGAGGAGGTTATTGATCTGGCCCTGCGTGACGTACTGATTTCCAGAGCCCAGAATAATTCGCCGGCTGAGATAGAAATGCTTCCGGCCGAACCAGTTGCTGCAAATGCTATCCGCGTTGCTATTCCTTCAGATTGCGAAAATGGTCTCAATTCAAATCGCTCAGGGCATTTCGGCAAGTGTGCTTTCTATACGCTGGTTGATATTGCCGGGGACAAGGTCGTCGCTGTCCATTCAATGAAGAATGGCGGCCATGCTGTCGGCGGTTGCTCCGTGCCCGTCATCCTGCTCAAGGGTTGGGAGGTTAACAAGGTGGTAGTCGCCGGTATCGGTGGTCGTCCCCTGATGGGATTCCGGGAAGAGGGGATTGAAGTCTATTCAGGGTATGGCAATACCGTTCAGGAAACAGTTGATGCCTACATGCAAGGACAGATCGGTCCGATCAACCAGGACCAGGTCTGTGGTGGTGGAGCCTGATCTTGATTATCTCGGTCGTCAGCGGCAAGGGTGGTGCGGGCAAGACCACAATCGCCACCTCCCTTGCCCACATTTTTCAGGCAGATTACTACGATCTGGATGTTGATGCACCCAACGGTGAGTATTTTCTGCAGCCTGAAAAATGGACGACGCGGGAAGTGTCCCAGCAGCAACCGGACATTGATGAATCACGATGCAGAGCCTGTGGTGCTTGTACCAAGGAGTGCCGTTTCAACGCCCTCTACAAGATTGCCAACCATATTTATTTGACCGAAGCCCTGTGCCACAGCTGTAATCTCTGCTGTGAGGTTTGCTCTGAAGGGGCGATTAGCTACAAGCCGGTGGTGATTGGTAAGGTGCGTACCGGGCATTCAAACAAAACTTGGTCTCGGGCAATTATTGGTGATTTGAACATCGGTTCAACCCGAGGTACGGCCCTGATTCAAGATATTGTTCAGCAGATCGATTCATCGGGAACTGTCATTATCGACGGGCCACCGGGGAATTCCTGTGCTGCAGTTGCTGCTATCAAACCCGCCGATCTGGTTGTCCTGGTGGTTGAACCGACCCCTTTCGGTATTCACGATATGCTGCAGACACTTGATATCCTGAAAAATTTACACAAAACAATGGTGATTATTGCCAATAAGTCACAGGGGGATGATCCTTTAATGTCACTGTTGGCAGAACACGGACTCAAGCTGTCTGCTTCAATCCCGCTACAGACGGAATATCATAAGGCTCTGCTAAATGGAGAAATCATCAGTCAGTGTGATCAGCAAATCTACCAGTTGTTGTTGCAGGCCGTCGCTGCGGAGCTTCTAAAACAATGATCCGGCAGATTGCTGTCATGAGCGGTAAGGGTGGGGCAGGAAAAACCTCTGTCACCGCGGCTTTACTCAAATTACTTCCCGAAGTCGTTGCTGTTGATGGAGATGTCAACGCCTCAAATTTACCGATTTTATTGTCTACACAAAAGCTCTCGGAAAATGACTTTTACGGCATGGACGTCGCACAAATTGCCATAGAAAACTGCACGCTCTGCGGCCGTTGCACAGAAATTTGTGCCTTCAATGCCATAGCTCTCGACGAACAGGGAAATTACTCTGTTAACGACGAATGCGAGGGCTGTGCAGCCTGTGCCTGGGTCTGTCCGTCAAAATGTATCGGCATGGTGCCGCACTGTTCCGGAACAAATTATCTGAGTCAGCTTGAAAATGGATTCCTGCTACATGCCGATCTGGTTCCGGGGGAGGATAACAGTGGCAAGCTGATTGCCAGTATCCGCGCACAGGCAAAACAGGTTGCCACAGAGAAGGGGCTGGATATCATCCTGATTGATGGCCCGCCCGGTACCAGTTGCCAGGCTATCTCCAGCATCACTGGTGTGGACATGGTGCTGGTCGTTCTGGAAGAGAGCCTTAGTGGTCTGTCCGATTACCAGCGGCTGGCAAAATTGATTGAGCGTTTCCGTATTCCACACTTGGTGTTGCTCAACAAAACCGGGATCGATCCGGATCTTGGTAAACGAATTGAAGGTGTCGTTGGTGAGAATGGTGGTGAAATCATCGGTCGTATGCCCTTCGATATGGAAATCCCACGATCATTATCCCGCCGCGAAACTTTACTGGATATGTCTGACTATCGACCGGTGATGGAGCAGCTCTGCGAAAAGCTGCTCTCCTGTTAGGGGACACTTCCGGAAGTGTCCCTCATTATGTAAACTTCTTCGGCTTACTTGCCCACCATCACGGACTCCGCTACAATCTAACTTCTGTTGCTAGCAGCCTGTTGATGAGATGGCCTCCCCCGCTTCACAAATCGGCGTCATCTCATCAACAGGCTGCTGTATCAATCTCTCGAAGGAAATCGAATGCCAGGAAAACACCCATCCCTCCAAGAACTCGGCTGGGGACACTTTTTTCAACAACAGTTAAGTCTTGAAGAGTGGCAGATGCTCACTCCGGTGCGGGTCTTTGCTCTCAATCGACATCTGGTTGATTGTGTTGGTGAAGGAGGGCGACAGAAGTTTTCGCTGCCTCATGCTTGGCTGCGTTACTCAGTGGAGGACCTGCCCACAGTGGGCGATTGGCTGCTGATTGATGGTGATGGTCAACCGTCACGTCTTCTGCAGCGCACCAGCTTGTTCAAGCGCATGGCGCCCGGCCATGACGCCAGGGTGCAACTGATGGCGGCCAACGTCGATACCCTCTTCATTGTCACATCCTGCAACACGGAATTTAACCCCTCGCGACTTGAACGTTACCTGGCTATGGCGCTCGATGCTGGAGTCGAGCCAGTTGTCGTGCTGACCAAAGTCGATCTGATTGCAGATGTCGAAAATTTCTGTGCCCAAGCCAGAACCTTGCGATCCGATCTGGCGGTGGAGGCGGTCAACTCAAAAGACGAGAGCGTGATCGAGATCCTGCGCCCCTGGTGCCGGGTTGGGCAGACGGTGGCCCTGGTCGGCTCAAGCGGGGTCGGCAAGTCAACGCTGGTCAACACCTTGTCTACTTCTGTCGTACAGAAAACCGCCGCCACCCGCGAAAGCGACGCCAAGGGTCGCCATACCACCACCTCACGTTCTCTGCACCTGCTGCCGGGTGGCGGTTTGCTGCTCGATAGCCCCGGTATGCGCGAGTTGCAACTGAGCGACTGCGAAGTAGGGGTCGCCACACTCTTTGCGGAAATCGAAGCGGTGGC
>DAOWJU010000296.1 GCA_030640215.1 Desulfuromonadales bacterium | reverse complement strand
CACCTCAAACCGTTACCACATCATCGGCACCGCCGGACACGTCGATCACGGCAAAACAGTTCTGATCAACAAGCTCACCGGCATCAACACCGACCGCCTCAAAGAAGAGCAGGAACGCGGTATTTCCATCGAGCTCGGCTTCGCCCCCTTCAAGCTGGCCAACGGCAGCATGGTCGGGGTGGTCGATGTGCCAGGACATGAGAAGTTCATTCACAACATGCTCGCCGGTATCGGCGGCATCGATCTGGTCCTGCTGGTCATCGATGTCAACGAAGGCGTCATGCAGCAGACCCGTGAGCATTTGCAGATCTTGCAACTGTTGCAGATCCCGCGCGGCATTCTGGTGCTGACCAAGTGTGACCTGGCCGAAGCAGACTGGATTGATATTGTCGAGGAAGAAGTCCGCGAGACTTTCGCTGGGACCTTCCTTGAGAAAGCACCCTGCTGCAGAGTCTCGGCGATTCAGGGCGACGGCATGGAGGAACTTCAGCAGACCATTCAGAACATCCTCGAAGAGCTGCCTCCTCGCGACGAAGACGGCCCTACCCGCCTGCCGATTGACCGTCACTTTACCATCAGTGGCTTCGGCACGGTGGTTACCGGCACCCTGCTCTCCGGCAAGATCAAGATCGGTGATACTGTCGAAGTCATGCCACCGGGTGAGACAGTTCGAGTCCGTGAGATCCAGGTCCACGGAGAGAAGGCAGAAGTGGCCCGTGCCGGACAGCGAGTCGCCCTCAATCTGGCCGGGCTTGAACGAAGTGATCTCGTTCGCGGCGCAGTTGTTGCCACTCCCGGTTTCTTCACCATGACTGAACGCTTTGATGCCCGTTTCAACCTCCTGGCAGAAGCACCACGACCGCTCAAATTTCGTGATCCGGTTCACCTGCACATGGGCACCGCCAAAGTCACCGCCCGAGTAGCCCTGCTTGATCGTGATGAAATGCAACCGGGAGAAAGTGTACTGGCACAATTTCACCTTGACCAACCGCTGGTCGCCCATCGTCAGGACCGCTTCATCATCCGTTCCTATTCACCAATGACAACGATCGGCGGCGGCCAGATTATTGATCCGGCCCCGGTCAAGCACAAACGTTTCCGTAAAGAGGTTATGCAGGCGCTCAAAGAGTTGGAATCGGGCGAAGGCTCGTTCATCGTACAAAAGCTCGCAGAGCTTGGCTGCGTTAAGCTCAAAGAATTGGAACACGCCTCAGGGTTGGGCCGTGACCGCATCACGGCGTTGCTGGAAAGCCTTACCACAGCCGAGCAAGTCAAACGGATCGGTGACCAATGGGTTACGGTTGAAACAGCACGGGCCTGGCAACGCATCCTTGTGGAATCAGTTGCAAACTACCATCGTGACAATCCCCTGCAACCCGGCATTCCTCACGCTACCCTCAAAGCAACTCTGCCCGCCAAGGTTGCGCCGAAAGCCTTTGAACAGCTCCTTTGCGATCTCGTCACAAACGGACAACTGGCACAACGTGGTGAGTGGGTCGCTCAGGCCGATTTTTCTCCTCAACCGACCGAAGAGCAGGAACGACTACTGCAAAAGCTGGAAAAAGTTTACCTTGATGCGGGCTTCGAAGCGAAGGGCCGGGTCGACATGCTGGCCCAGGCCAAAGTCCCTGATACACAAGTCGAATCATTACTCGCCTTTCTCTTTTCTAACGGCAGCCTGATTCGACTCAATGATGATTCCATGATTCACAAAAAGGCCTACCAGGAGGCGGTGGCCCATCTCAAGACTCACTTTGCCAGCAAAGAGACTCTGACGCTGGCCGAATTCCGCGATCTGATCGGCAGTGCCCGCAAACAGACGCAAGCAATTCTGGAACTCTTTGACCGCCTCAAGTACACTATGCGTAAGGGCGATCAACGCATTGCCTGGAAGCTACCTGAATAACAAAGCACGAGACACGATTGATTTTCTCGTCCTGCGTTCCGCGTCCCTATGGAGTGAAACAACATGAAGTTAACCCATCTATCCAAAACCAGCGGTTGAGCCGCCAAGATGGCCCCCGGGCCATTGGCGCAGGTGCTGCGTCAGCTGCCGACTGTTGAAGATAAAAATCTCCTGACCGCTGCGATCCCCTTCGCTGATGCCGGAGTCTACCAAATCGCAGAGGATTGCGCCCTGGTGCAATCCGTTGATTTCTTTACGCCGATCGTCGATGACCCCGGCACTTTCGGCCGGATTGCCGCCGCCAACGCCCTCTCCGACATTTACGCCATGGGCGGCAAGCCGTTAACGGTGATGAACCTGGTCGGATTCCCATCCTGTCTGGAACAAGATGTCCTGGTTGCAATACTCAAAGGCGGCGCTGAGAAAGTTCATGAAGCCGGTGCACTGATTGTCGGCGGACACACCGTTGAAGATGATGAGCCCAAATATGGTCTGGCCGTGACCGGTCTGGTCGATCCGCAACAGCTGGTAACCACGGTGGGTGCGCAGCCCGGTGATGTGCTGGTTTTGACCAAGCCTCTCGGCGTCGGCATCCTGGCGACCGCTTTAAAGGGTGAAGTGATTCAGGAAGATCAGATGGACGAAGCGATTCGCGGTATGGAAAGTCTGAACCGCGCCGCATCGGAAGTCATGCTCAAGGTGGGTATCAACGCCTGCACCGACATCACCGGTTTCGGCCTGCTCGGCCACGCTCTGGAAATGGCCGAAGCCAGCCAGATCGGCATCGAGCTAGAATCCGCTGCCCTGCATATCTACCCGCAGGTGATGGACCTCGCCGCAATCGGCATGGTCCCGGTTGGCAGCTACCGAAACCGTGAACACTACATGCCTAAAGTGGTCAATCGCGAGCACGTAGCAGTCGAGATCGTCGATATCCTCGCCGATCCGCAGACTTCTGGCGGGTTGTTGATTTCGGTTCCAAAGGAGAGTTTAACGCAACTCAGCTCGGAACTCGAAGCGGCAGGATGCGATGCATTTAACATCGGCCGGGTCGTTGCTGAGCATCCAGGAAGGATGATGGTGAAATAAAGATTTTAAAAGCAGCTCCCGACTCATTCAGTCTTTCAGAACCTGTGTGCAAGGCTTAGATGGAAGGTGACATCCGGTGAGGCGTTGACATTCAGGTCTTCGCCGATGCCGATATCAAGAAAGGTCTTTCCACCCAGACCAAGTGTGCCACCCATAGTCATCATCACGACCGGGTCGCCGAGTT
>DAOWJU010000193.1 GCA_030640215.1 Desulfuromonadales bacterium | reverse complement strand
TCCATTGAGGTCAGTGAAAAAGATTTTCACCCGTTTAATATCCTTCAACTGTTCTGTGATGTTGCCGATCATATCCTGTTGGTGCGGTTCTGGTGCCAAGGCTGGCTGTGCCATGATCTTCTCCTTTGTTGTTGCTGTGGCTTGCAAAACGAACTTAATCCAGTGAACGATTACTCCGGAATATTCGGAATCGTCGTCTCCTGGCCCAAATGGTTCCTCAGGGTGTATTCGGTGTCTGTTTTGTCGACGATGTAATAGCCCGGCATCAATGGAATTTTGCCGATGTTGGTGGCAATCACGTACATCGGTTGGGCCAGTCCGGTTGTATGCCCGCGCAGTGCATCGCGGATCAGTTCGGCGCCCTTCTCAACCGGAGTACGGAAGTGATCAATCCCTGGTGCCGGTTCACAGTAGAAAACGTAGTAGGGGCGGATGCGTACCCGGAGCAGCTTTAAGTGGAGTTCACGGAAGGTTTCTACGTCATCATTGATACCTTTGAGCAGAACCGCCTGGTTGCCGACATTGACGCCGCAGCTCATCAGGTCGTAGACGGCCCTGGCGGTCTGTTCAGTGATCTCTTTCGGGTGATTGACCTGGGTGTTGAGCCAGATCGGCACGCGATGAAATCCGCCCAGAACCTTCAGCAGCCCTGGAGTGATCCGTTGCGGCAAAACAACCGGCAGGCGCGAACCGAAACGAATCATTTCGATGTGCGGGATCTCTCTGATCTTGCTGATCAGGTAGTCCAACTGGTCATCACTGAGCAGGAAGGGATCGCCACCGGTTATCAAAACGTCGCGGACCTCCGGGTGTTCGGCAAGCCATTTCAACCCCTCGTCGACCTCAAAGCTTAATTTCAAATCCTTGTCGACAACCAGTTCTTTGCGGAAGCAGTGACGGCAATATATGCCGCAGACCTGGGTGACGGTGAATGCGACACGATCCTTGTACTGTCTCGCAATACAGTCGGGACGCACTTCCTCGGTGGCTCGATTTTCCTTCCAGACCAGGTAATCCTGCATGCCGAACGCATTCTTCTTTTCGTTCATCGACGGGATGACCTGCATACGGATCGGGCAGTTCGGGTCGTCTTTATCCATCAGTGACGCGAAGTAGGGGGTTGTCCCCCATGTGGTCTGGAGTGTCTCAAGAGCCTGGCGTTCTGTATCGGACAAGTTGATAAACTTTTCGAGTTTTTCAATCGAGTTAACGTAGTTCTTCATTTGTTGCTGCCACTCAGTTGTCATCTGTTATTCCTTTCATTGTGTTAATGTTTGTTTTTTCCTGTTCGACGATTTTGAGTCCGGTGTCGAAATAATGGCTGCGGATCACCTGCTCAAGCAGAACAGGATCCTTTTTGCGAACCGCATCGATGAGCTCCAGGTGCCGGTCACAAATCTCTTTGGGCGAATAAACCCGAGCCCAGTGTTTATAAAATAGGAGATGCAGTTTAAGACTGAGTTGTTCGGTGAAGAGGACAACCTGTCCATTTGTGCAATGACTAAACAGTTTTTCGTGGAATTCCTGACCGATGTCTATCAATGCCTTATGTTTGCCGTCACGGGCAAAGGTCCCCATTTTGTGCGCCATTTCCTCAAGCTGTTTCAGCTCCTCCTCGGTAAAACTGTCGATCCCTTGGGCCACGGCAAAACCTTCCAGAACTCCGCGAGCAATATAGCTATCGATTAAGTCTATCGAGGAGAGGGATGTGACAAAATTGCCCACCTGTGGCTTGTACTCGAGCAGGCCTGACCTGACCAGGTCAGCCAGTGCCTCGCGAATCGGTGCACGACTGATGCCGAGCTCCTTGGCCAAGTGACTCTCAAGAATTTTTTCACCTGCTTTATAGCGATTTTCCCGCATGCCATCATAAATATATTTGACGACGTGATCTTTGTAGGTGGAACGTTCTATTGGCATAAGCTTCCCTGCTAAGAATCATTGTAGATTGTAGATTGTCGACATTATGGGTGGTTTAGAATAAATGTCAATAAAAATTGTTTACCCCCCTACCCCTTTTAACCAATCCAACCTTTTTCCAAATAAAAGGGCAAAAGCCCCCTCGACTCACCATTTGATGTCAATCTTTGTTGACGTTGAATCGGTATGCACTGAGGAAAAGCTAAATAGACCTGCGATTACTGCATGTTACATCGATGGCACAGCACCTGCACTATCTTCTTTTAAGCTATGTAAATGAAAAAGGAGTGGCCTGTGACATATTCGGAACCCATGAGCACGACGAAAGATCAAGTTAATGACAAAAAGGACGAAATTAACCAGCGTCAGGATATCAATTATAGCGTCCGAAACGAACTGCACACCATGACCCGCAAGCTCGAAGAAATGAGTCATAAACTCCAAGCTTCTGAGCAGCTCAAAAGCCAGTTTCTCTCCAATATTCGCAACGAAATATCCAACCCCATGGCAGCGGTCATGGGGTTGGCTGAGACCATGCGCGTCTGCCAGCAAGACCCCGAGCAGACCGCTCGTACTGCCGCTATGATTTACAATGAGACCGTCCTTCTCGATTTCCAGTTGCAAAATATTTACGTAGCTGCCGACCTTGAGGCCGGAGAGGCTCAGCCGAACTATTCTCTGGTCGACGTACCGTCAGTCATCACTGGCTGTCTGGACAGGTTCTCTGCACGGACCACCAAAAAGCAACTCAAGATAAAAGCGGAGCTAGAGACCAATCTAACTTTTACAACTGATGCCAAGATGCTTGAACTTTTAGTGAGTAACCTGCTTTCGAATGCCATAAAATTCAACCGGGAAAAAGGTGATATCACACTGTTCATATCGACTGGAAAAGCGGGCGAATTAATTATCAAAGTCGCGGACACCGGTCCTGGAATCGATGCCGCCAGCCGAGAGGTGATTTTTGATCGTTTCCACCAACTCGACACCGGCACAACCAAAAATCATCACGGCCACGGTTTGGGACTAAGCATTTGTGCAGCACTCGCTGAACTGCTCAATGGCACCCTCCATGTGAAGAACTCTGCCGAAGGGGGCTGTTGTTTCGTTCTTCGCTTGCCTTACCCTGACATCAATGTGCAGGAGCAAGCACACGATGCCAATGTTTTCTTGTTCGATCAGGATGATGCACTTGAAAAGTTCTAGCTTGACTGACAGAAAGGCGCTTAAACTCCAGGAAACTGTGGTCAACCAGCATTACCTCTACCCTGGAACGCTCTTCGCACACAGGAAACCACACATGGTGACTACAGTGCTTGGATCGTGCCTCTCCGTATGCCTATGGAGTGCATCATCACGACTTGGCGGGATCAACCACTTTCTACTTCCACGATGGGACGGCAAAGGGTTGCCAACTCCTAAATACGGTAACATTGCAACAATCAAACTGATCGAAAAAATCCGGGCCATCGGAGCTAAAGGTAAAATAGTCGCCAAGGTTTTCGGCGGGGCTTCGACGGGGGAGCCTACAGATGGTCAGCAGATGATCGGTCAACAAAACATTGAACAGGCAAGCGAACTATTGGAGCAATATAAAATCCCGATAATCAGCAAGGACGTTGGTGGTTCAGTTGGTCGTAAGATCATCTTCAACACCGAAGATGGCAGCGTGATCCTCAAACTGCAACGCGCTCACAGCGCAGGTTGAGACATCTATCTCATAGAACAGTTCCGCCCCATCAAGCAGGTCTTATTCATCTGTCAACCTCTTCATTTCTTGTCTTCAACCGTTTGTTCAAAGCGGCTCTGGATATGCCGAGCATACGCGCGGCCTGTGCCTGATTTCCTCCACTGCGTAATAACGCTTCTTCGATTGTCAGCCACACCACCTCATTCAGTGTCGGTAGTGCGTAGCCTTCTCCAAACAACAACGTATCACCGCTTGCCTGAGGTGCTAAAGGTTGCAGCTCGGGGAGGTTGAAAACCGTCTTTAAAGTCTCAGCAGAAAAAGCCGGATCAAGCATACGTCGGGCGACATCAAAAACCATTCCTCTGAGTTCTCTGACGTTCCCCGGGTAATCGTAACGGGTCAGGAGAGAGATAATATCAGAAGGCAACTTGTCGAATTTTTTACTGTTCTTGACACCTGTTTTGGCCCAGAAATATCTCAGCAAGAGCGAAATGTCACCGCGACGTTCACGGAGGGGCGGCAAGATCACTTGATGGGTTCGAAGTCGGTAGTAGAGATCACTGCGAAACCACTCATCCACTAACCCGCTTTCCAGATCACGGTTCGTCGCACAGACAATTCGGCAATAGCTTTGCACAGGACGATCACTGCCTAAAGGAAGGAACTCTCCCTCCTGAAGGAGTCGTAACAATTTGATCTGCGAAGAAACGCCAAGGTCGCCGATTTCGTCAAGGAATAGCAGCCCATCCTTGGCTTGTTCTATCAAGCCAGAGCGTGTTTCTTGTGCGCCGGTAAAGGCACCACGCCGATGGCCGAACAAGGTGTCGGAAAACATCTGGTCGTCCAACCCGGCAACATTAATAGCGACAAAAGGTTTCTTGGTGAAAGCAAGGTTATGCAGAGCCCGGGCAATTAATTCTTTTCCCGTACCGCTCTCACCACGGATCAAGAGCGGTTCGTCACTGTCTGCGATTGCTTCAAGATACCGAAACATGGCAAACAGGCTCCGGTCTCCGGTAACGATCTCCGAAAAGGCTTCTGGTTGAGTAAGACTCTCGGTTAGAACCTTCTTTCGCAAATGATGATTTTGCCGCTCCAGCGCTGCCAATTGCAGAGCATGACGAACCGAGCCGACCAGACGTTCCAGCTCGTCGGTCTTGACACAGTAATCATAGGCCCCAAGCTTCATACACTCTACTGCCAGCTCTAACTGATTTCTGCCGGTCAGCATAATGACCGGCAGTGCTGGATGCTTTTCGATGATTTTGGCAAGCAGTTCTTCGCCACCGATATACGGCATAGTGACATCAAGAACAACCACTGCCGGAACCTCTTTGGCAATCACTTGCAGTGCCTTGCGGCTGTCCTCACAGAGAAGAACCTTCTCGGCATGCAGAGAGAGAATCAAATTGTGCCTGAAGCCCCGCATCCATGTCGGATCATCATCAATCAACAGAATTGGTAAGGAAGAATTCGCTGTTTTCATGGGTTTTCTTTCTCCTGCCAGATTGGCAGCGACATAGTGACGCAGGTTCCTTGTGTAGTTGTCGAGGCGAAGTGCAATTGTCCGTCATGCTGCTCCACGATGCGTGCAGAGACCGACAGTCCCAGGCCTGTTCCACCCTCATTACGCCGGGTTGTGAAAAATGGGCTGCTGATCATGGCGAGTTGCTCGGCAGGAATCCCCACCCCTTCATCCTTAACAATCAGAAGTTGCCGGTCCCCCTTGGTCGTAATTGTGACAACCACCTTCTGGCTGCGCTCTGACAACGACTGGCAAGCGTTCAGTACCAGATTGACGACGACTTGTTCCAGTTTATTGAATTCTCCAAGAACCAGAATCTCCTGCTCAGCATAATTAACCTGGAAGCAGTCGGTGGTGTTTTTAATCTGGTGGGAGAGCAGAGGCAAGGCTTTTCTTACGAGGAGATTAAGATCAACCGGCATGCCCTTATCGTCTTCTGTCGGTCGAGAGAAATCCCTGAGCTCATCGACGATACGCTTGATCCGTTGTGCATTTCCCCGCATATCATCAAGCATAAGAAGAATCTCGTCCCGCATCTCAGGGTAAGGAAGCCCTGCAAAGGGAAACGTACCATTGCAACAATAATGTTCTTCAAGTAAGGGGGCTATGTCGGCAAATGCTTTCTGGATGATCGGAATATCCATAAGGATCACCCCTGTCGGATTATTTATCTCATGTCCGATTCCGGCAGAAAGCTCCCCGAGAGCCGCAAGATGAGTTGCTCGGCTGGCTTCCTCTTGCAAGTGATGTTGTTCAGTGACGTCCTGTATCGTACCAAAAATCAGGAGGGAACTTTCCTGGTTTGAGTTATATTTCGCCTGAAGATGAAGAAATTGAGGTGAGTCCTCACTGATGGCGGAGCGACACTCCAGCGACAATTGCCCTCCCTCAATCTTCAACTGCTGCAATCCCTCCCCTATCCGGTTGCCATCATCTGGATGCAACAAGGTAAGAAAGCCTTCTAAATCCGTGACATCGAATTTGGGCAGCTGAAGTAACGCCGCCATTCGAGGGGACCCGTAAAAACAATTTGTTGCCAGATTCCACTCCCAGTCGGCAATC
>DAOWJU010000107.1 GCA_030640215.1 Desulfuromonadales bacterium | reverse complement strand
AGCAGACTACATTGAACCCACCACCGGCATGGAATTCGTCTTTATCAAAGGAGGCACGTTCCAGATGGGTGATGCCAGCGATGGCCAACCTCGCGAAACTCCTGTCCACTCTGTAACGCTGAAAGACTTTGCTACCGGCATGTACGAAGTAACTTTTGACCAGTACGACAAATTTTGTAAAGCAACCGGAAGGGAGAAATCTTCCGACTTGAACTGGGGGCGAGGCAACCGTCCCGCCATTTATGTCTCCTGGGAGGATGCTCAAGCCTTCGCGGAATGGATGAGTACAGAAACCGGCCTAAATTTCAGCCTGCCAAGCGAGTCACAATGGGAATATTTTGCCAGAGCGGGCACAACAAGCCGCTACTGGACGGGAGGCTCACTAGAAAAGAACAAGGCAAATTGCAGAGAATGCGGAAGTAAGTGGGATAACCGCATGACAGCCCCTGTCGGCTCATTCAGGCCTAATCAATGGGGTCTATATGACACCGCAGGAAACGTCGCTGAATGGACCCTCGACGACTGGCATCAAGGTTACGAAGGGGCACCAACAGACGGCTCTGCATGGCTTGGAAGTGGGGCCGATGAAAAGATTTACAGAGGCGGCTCCTGGGAATACTCGATAAAAGAGTTGAGCTCCGCAACGAGAGACTGGTCAAGTAAGTCTTCTCGTTTCAATATGGTCGGGTTTCGCCTGATCCTGAATGATTTCGTGCTACAGAAGAAAAACAAATAACAGCCTATGGCAATATGACCCATAAAAAGCATAAAGCAACGGGCAGTTCCAGACAGAAACTGCCCGTTGCTTTTGTAAAAAAATCAAACGAATAGTTCATAGCCACGAAAGTTTAGAAAAGAGCATAAATAAACGGAGCCAGAGCCGATCCTTCAGTCAACACCAGCAGTAGACCCAGCATCAGCAAAAGCACGACGATCGTACCAAGCCACCATTTCTTATTCTCTACCAGAAACTGTAACAGCTCCCGGACAATTTCAAACTTCATAGCAACCTTTCACAAAACAAACTAAAGGCGAACATCTGCCAAGGACAACTGACTGGCAATCTGACGTGCGAAAAGACCACAAGCCTCTGCATTTGGATGGGCATCATCTGGGCTCACCCAATAACGCTGACGGTTATTGTCGGGCAAACTCTCTTGCAGGTCAATAAAAGTCGCACCATTTTCTGCAGCAGCATTGCGGTAAAACGTTCGCACCGAAGCAAAAGGATCGCCCGAAGCAGCGTGTAACTCCGGCAACCATGCCACGACCATCGTCACCTGCTGTAGTTGACTCAGCTTAGCCATTGCCTGCAGAGTCTCACCGACCCTTTGCCGCCCTTCGCCACCTTGCCGATAGAGTCCAAGATAGTAGTCCTGATAATCGTCGCGCAACCCCAGTTGGCGCCACAGGCGATCCAGGCGCCCCCAGATCAGTACGGCAGCCAAAGAATGTCTCAGCAACGAAGGACCACTGACTGTCTCGCGAGGAATTTCAGCATCGTTGATAAAAGCCCCATAGATGATCATGTCAGGCTGATACTTCAAGGCCTTGTACCGCAACATGGCAACTGAATCAGCAGCGGTATAGTTACCTACACCAAAGTTGATCACCTCAAAAGAGACTTCTGGGCCAAGCGGCTGTTGTTGGTTCAGCAAAACCTCCAACTGTTTTGGATACGTCTGGTCTTGAGGGACTCCCCAGCCGAAAGTAACCGAATCGCCAACCACTGCGAGTCGCACGACACCTTCGGGTTTCTGCCTGGCAATTTCCCGATTGCGTAAACCATCCGCATTAATTGCAACATCAACACCCATCAGGTGAGCATGGACGTTTGGCCGATGTTCAAATCGTAAACCAAGAGTCACTCCCGCCGTTTTAACCTCACGTGCGTAGCGCCACATCTCAACGTCATATGCCACCGTCTGAGTAAATATCAGGCGACAAGCAACTTCCGCCACACCCCAGAACAACAACACACCAACAAAAATGGCAATCAAGCGCACCACGATCATTCGACTCATAGCTGCCCTCCCGCCTCGGCAGACGGCCGAAAATCGACCGGGACCAAATTCGCTTGCTCGGGCTTCAGTCTCAGGAATCTGGCAAACTGCTTGCCAGCGGCTGATCTGTCTTTCAAGCCCTCGAGATAAACGTAACCGAGGTTGAGACGATGCTGGGCAAGTGGAGCAGGCTGCTGTAAAGCCTCTATGAATACTTTCTCCGCTTCGTTCCAGCGCCGTTGTTGCATCAGCAACAAGCCCAGGTCCTCCCAAAGCAGCTGGCAACTCGAATCAACCGCCAGTCTCTCACGATAAAAGTCTTCTGCCTTGACATTCTGTGCGCTCTCCTGCTCCAGAAGTCTCCCCAGAGACATCGCCATATCACAATTATCCGGATGTTTGAGCAAGCCCTTTTCGAGCGTCAAGCGTGCTTGTGCAGATTGACCGGTAGCCAACTCCACTGCCGCCAGAGAGGCGTACAAACGTGGGTCAAGATCACCAGCATGAATGGCTCGCTGGTACCAGTCGAGAGCAGCTGGAGCATTACCCAGTTGTTGCTGCAAGTAGCCGAGCAAGCCGTAAGGCTCTTTCCAACCAGGATATTGATTCACAAGCGGAGCCGCCAGTGACAGTGCTTCGGCATAACGCCCTTGCATCGTCAGCAATCGAGACAAATTGTACGTCGGGAAAGGTCCTTGATAGCCCTGAGAGATAGCCTGCCGATACATATCTGCTGCTTTTTCCATCAATCCTT
>DAOWJU010000092.1 GCA_030640215.1 Desulfuromonadales bacterium | reverse complement strand
GACAAGTAGATATAGGGGCGTCGCCAAGCGGTAAGGCACTGGATTTTGATTCCAGCATTCACAGGTTCGATCCCTGTCGCCCCTGCCACTTGAAATCTCTGCGTGCTTGGCTTAGTCAAGAACGATATTGATAATTTAATTGAGACGCAGTCCACGATTTTGTTATGACTGCATATTCAAGAAACAGGTGACATTAAGTGTTTAAAGAACTGAAAATCTTTTCCGGTAATGCAAACCCTGCTCTGACGCGGGACATCTGTAAGCACCTGTCAGTACCTCTGGCCAATGCAACCGTCAAGACTTTTTCTGACGGCGAAATCATGGTAGAAATTAACGAAAATGTCCGCGGTCGAGACGTTTTTGTTGTCCAGCCGACCAGCCAACCTGCCAATGAGAACCTGATGGAACTCCTGGTCATGATTGACGCCTTGAAGCGCGCATCGGCCGCTCGTATTACGGCTGTCATTCCTTATTTTGGTTATGCACGTCAAGATCGCAAGGTTGCACCGCGGACGCCGATTACCAGCAAACTGGTTGCGGATCTGATCACGACGGCAGGCGCACAGAGGGTTCTGTGCATCGACCTGCATGCTGGCCAGATACAGGGCTTCTTCAATATTCCCGTTGACCATCTCTATGCTGCTCCAGTTGTTCTGGAGGACATCAAGGCCCGCTTTCCTGGCGACCTGATTGTCGTTTCTCCAGATGCCGGGGGTACGGAACGAGCGCGGGCTTTTGCTAAACGCTTGAATGCCGGGTTGGCGATTATCGATAAGCGTCGCAGTGCCGCCAATGTTTCTGAAGTTATGCATATTATCGGTGACGTTGATGGCCAGACCTGCATCATTGTTGATGACATGATCGATACGGCCGGAACTCTTTGTCAGGCTGCTGCAGCGCTCAAGGCGCACGGCGCCGGTGATGTCTACGCAACGGCAACTCATGCGGTTCTGTCGGGTCCGGCACTGGAACGGATCAACGAAAGTTCTCTTAAGGAAGTGTTGATTACTGATACTATCCCTACAGAAAAGAAGATCAAAGAATGCTCACGTCTACGGATTGTTTCCGTGGCAAAGCTATTGGCGGAATCGATCCGCCGTATTCATGGTGATGAATCTGTTAGTTCGCTCTTTGTTTAAGCTCTTGCAGAGTTTGAGCTGCTGCAGAAAAAATACTCGAAGTTATTTAAGGATGGAGGAACAGATAGATGGCCAAATCGGTACTGAATGTAGAAACGCGGGTTCGCATGGGCAAAGGCGGCTCTCGTAAAGTCCGTCGCGACGGCTTGGTGCCGGCTGTAGTTTATGGTAAAGGGATTGAAGCACTCAACCTTCGTCTTGATCCAAAAGCTCTGCAGCAGGCAATCGCCACTGAAGCAGGTTGGAACACCCTGATTACCCTGAAGGGCGATGGTCCCTTTGACGGTCTGGTTGTTATCCTCAAGGATATGCAGATTGATGCGATTCGCCGTGATACCCAACATGTTGATTTCCTGGCAATCGATCTGAAAAAGATGCTTTCTGTCATGGTCCCTGTGCAGCCGCTTGGCAAGGCTATCGGGGTCATCGAAGGTGGTACACTGCAGCTGGTTCGTCATGAACTGGAAGTCCTTTGTCTGCCGACCAGTATTCCGACTTCAATCGAAATTGATGTGACCCATCTGGGCGTCGGCGATGTTATTCATGTTGACGAAGTTGCTTTCCCTGAAGGTGTTGAATCTCAGCACGATGTCAACTTTACGGTTCTGACAGTTGTTGGCCGCATGGCTGAAGAAGTTGAAGAAACCGATGTAGACGAGTTGGCTGAAGGTGAAGAGACAACTGAAGAAGTTTCTGAGGATGAAGAGGCCGCAGAGTAAAAGAGGTTTCTTTTGAAGTTGATCGTCGGGTTGGGTAACCCAGGCATAGAATATGCCGAAACACGCCACAATATTGGCTTTATGGTCGCTGCTTATCTGGCAGAGCGGGCTGGAATCGCTCTGAAGCGCAAAGGTTACCAGGGCTTTTATGGGGTTGGGCGAGTGGCCGGTGAAGAGGCAACGATCCTGTTACCCCAGACATATATGAATCGCAGTGGCGCAAGCGTTGCTCCAGCCTGTCAATCCCTCGGTGTTACGCCGGGGGATTTGATTGTGGTTCATGACGAAATTGACCTGGCTTTCGGCTGTCTGCGTATCAAGGTCGGCGGTGGCCATGGGGGCCATAACGGTCTGCGTAGCATCGGTGAGGCACTCGGCGAGACGGGTTACAACAGATTGCGTATGGGAGTTGGTCGACCACCGGCTGGTGGTGACGTCTCCGGGCATGTCTTGAGCCGTTTTAATGCGTCAGAACGTGGCTCGTTGCAAAAATATGTAGAAATGGCCTCTGATGCTTTAGAGACGCTCTTGCGAGAAGGGGCTCAGGAAGCCATGAACAATTATAATAATCGTGAAGTTTTAACCTAAGTATAGCCACCTAATTTAACGAAAAACAGAGAGGAACTAAACGAATGGAACTACAGATGTTTGCACCGATTCTCGGTGTGGTCGGTTTTGTGATCGCCATTGTGCTGTACAACGTGGTCAAGGCAGAGCCCGTTGGTAACGACAGAATGAAAGAGATCGGCGACGATATTTATAACGGGGCAATGGCTTTTCTCGGCCGTGAGTACCGCGTGCTGGCGATCTTTATTGTCGTTGTCTTCTGCTTAATTGCTGTGGGCATGAACATCCAGACGGCTTTGGCCTTCCTTGGTGGTTCTCTTTGTTCGATGACATGCGGCTTCATTGGTATGAAGGCAGCGACTCGCGCTAACGTGAGAACGACTGAAGCTGCCCGCGCATCGGGTCAGGCTAAAGCTCTTGAGGTTTCCTTTAACGGTGGAGCTGTTATGGGACTCGCCGTGGCTTCCCTCGGCCTGGTTGGCGTCGGCATTGCTTACATCATGTTTGGCGGAGATCCTGCTACTGCCAAATACATCAATGGTTTTGCCATGGGTGCTTCCTCAATCGCTCTCTTTGCTCGTGTTGGTGGTGGTATCTACACTAAGGCTGCTGATGTCGGTTCAGACCTGGTCGGCAAGATAGAAGCTGGTATTCCTGAAGATGATCCTCGTAATCCGGGTGTTATCGCTGACAATGTTGGCGACTGTGTTGGTGACACCGCTGGTATGGGTGCTGATATTTTTGAATCCTATGTCGGTTCGATTATCGCAACCATCGCAATCGCAGCAGCGGCCAGCCCGGCTTTGCTGCTCAAACTCGGCACCGTCTCCAGTGGTCTGAATACTCAGTCTAGTGCGATGCTGTTGCCTCTCGGCCTGGCTATGATCGGACTGTTCTTTTCTTTCATTGGTATCGGTTCGATGAAAGTTCTCAAGTCGATGGATCCGGGCAAGGCTTTGCATTACACAACTTTTGTTGCCGCCGGTGGTTTCCTGATTGCAGCATTCTTCTTTATAGGTTACCTGGGTTTGACCACGGGCGTCTTCTGGGCCATTTTGGCGGGCACTCTGGCTGGTATCGCGATTGGTCAAGTCACTGAATACTACACAGCGCATGCACCGGTTCTGCGTATTGCTGAGGCCAGCAAGACCGGCCCGGCGACAAATATCATTCATGGACTTGCTGTTGGTCTTGAGTCCACTGCGATTCCGATCCTGATTATTTGTGTCTCTATCTTCGTTGCCAACCACTTTGCCGGACTTTACGGTATCGGTATTGCAGCCGTTGGCATGCTGGCAACTGTTGGCGTTACCATGACGGTTGATGCTTACGGTCCGATTGCTGACAATGCTGGTGGTATCTCGGAAATGGCCGGTCTCGGACCTGAGGTTCGTGAGATTACCGACGGACTCGATGCTATTGGTAACACCACTGCTGCCATCGGTAAAGGCTTTGCCATTGGTTCTGCTGCTTTGACTGCTCTTGCGCTCTTCTCAGCTTATGCCACGACAGTTGGCTTGACAACGATCAACTTGATTGAGCCCAGGGTCGTTATCGGTCTCTTTATCGGTGGTGCTCTGCCGTTTTTTATGGGTGCGTTGACCATGACCAGCGTTGGTCGTGCTGCTGGCAAGATGGTTGAGGAAATTCGTCGTCAGTTTCGTGAAATCCCCGGTCTGCTCGAAGGCAAAGAAGGTGTCAAGCCGGATTCCCAGAAATGTATCGATATTTCGGCTCAAGCCGCGCTGCGTGAAATGATTCTGCCTGGTGTGGTCGCTGTTGCTGCCCCGGTTCTGGTCGGCTTTGTGCTGGGTAAGGAATCTCTCGGTGGCATGCTCGCCGGTGCTACCGTATGTGGTGTACTGCTGGCACTGATGATGTCCAATGGTGGTGGTGCCTGGGACAATGCCAAAAAGTACATTGAGCAAGGCAAAATTGAGGGCGAGAAGAAGGGGGGCGCTGCTCACGAAGCGGCGGTTATCGGCGACACAGTCGGCGACCCCTTCAAAGACACCTCCGGTCCGGCCATGAACATCCTGATCAAGCTGATGAGTGTTGTCGCACTGGTTATTGCTCCTCTGTTAGCCTAGAGCCAGTGGACATAAAACGACTGTAACGATAGCCGGGGATTCCCCCGGCTATCGTTCTTTTTTGGATATAACGATTATGGGATTCAAATGTGGCATCGTCGGTCTGCCAAATGTCGGCAAATCGACTATTTTCAACGCGATTACATCTGCCGGTGCTGAGGCAGCCAATTACCCCTTCTGCACCATTGAGCCGAACGTAGGTATCGTCACCGTTCCCGATCCTCGCCTTGATGTTCTCTCTGATATTGTCGATCCTCAGCGGGTCTTGCCGACAACCATGGAGTTTGTTGATATTGCCGGTCTGGTCAAAGGTGCCAGTCGCGGTGAGGGGCTGGGCAACCAGTTTCTTGGCCATATCCGCCAGGTTGATGCGATTGCTCACATCGTGCGTTGCTTCGACGATGATAACGTTGTGCATGTCGATGGCACGATTGATCCGTTACGTGATGTAGAAGTTATTCAGACGGAGCTCAACCTGTCCGATATGGATACGGTCGAAAAGCGCATCAACCGGGTTGTCAAGCAGGCAAAAAGTGGTGACAAGAAGATGCAGGAAGAATTGGTCCTTCTGGAGAAGGTCCATGAATGCCTCGATAGCGGTCAGCCTGCGCGCAGTGCTGAACTGACAGACGCCCAGTGGGAGGTCTTGCGTGAGCTGTGTCTGATTACAGTCAAGCCGGTTCTCTATGTTGCTAATGTTGCCGAAGATGATCTTTGCGGTGAACATCCGTTTGTTGCCCGTCTCAAGGAGCAGGCTACTACAGAGGATGCGGAGTTGGTGATCATCTGTGGCAAGATCGAAGCCGAGATTGCTGAGTTGCCAGAGGATGAGAAGGCAGAGTTTCTCAACGAGCTCGGCCTTAACGAATCAGGCCTTGCTCGAATGATTCATGCTGGTTACCGTCTGCTCGGTCTGAACACCTACTTTACCGCTGGAGTCAAAGAAGTCAGGGCATGGACTGTCAGTGCCGGTGCGCGCGCCCCTCAGGCCGCCGGGGTGATCCATACGGACTTCGAAAAAGGCTTTATTCGCGCTGAAGTCATTGCCTATGCTGATTTCGTGTCGGTAAAGGGTGAGTCCGGCGCAAAAGAAAAAGGCCTGATGCGTCTCGAAGGCAAAGAGTACATTGTGAAAGATGGCGATGTTATGCATTTCCGCTTTAATGTTTGATACCGGAGTCTAAATATTGAAATAGGGGGACTGGATTTTTTCTCCCCCCATATGTTTTGTCTTTCGCATTGTCAAAAATCCGTTGCCTCGCAATAGTGGGGTGTGGTAGAAAACAAAGTTCTCTCGACGGAAGCATATTGGATGCTTTCGCTCCTTGCTCCGCACTAGACGGGGCTAACAACTCAAGAGGAGGTTATTAATGCGTACCTACGAATCAATCTTCATCGTACACCCGGAAGTTGTCGGGGACGACCAGACCGCGATCATCGACAAGTACAAGACGATCTTGACGGATCAAGGCGCGGACGTTCTCAAGGTAGACAACTGGGGTGTCCGGACACTGGCCTACCCGGTCAAAAAGCAAACCAAGGGCTGTTATGTCCTGGTTATCTTCGAAGCTGGGGCAACTGTGATTGCCGAGTACGAGCGCCGTATGCGTATCGACGAAAAGGTGATCAAGTTCCAGACAGTAATCCTGGAAGGTGGCTATGTTGCTCCTCCGGTTGTTGAAGCTGCCCCAGAGGAAGCTTCTACAGAGACAACTGAGGATGCTGCTGATGCTACTAAGGCCAGTGAAGTCACTAAGACCAGTGAAGCCGCTACGGCCACTGATGCCGCTACGGCCACTGATGCCGCTACGGCCACTGAGGACGTTGTCAAGCCGACAGCTGTCACTGAGGCTGCTACCGAAGAGAAGACGGAAGAAGCCTAACTTCTGTACTAACCTACGACGATGAAGAAGGAGAAATAATCATGGCATATGAAGGAAGTCGTTCTGGAGCACCTCGTCGGCGTTATGGCCGTCGCAAGGTTTGCCGTTTCTGTGCTGATAAAAAAGCCACTATTGACTACAAAGATGTCCGCTCTCTACGCTACTTTGTCTCTGAGCGTGGCAAAATTACGCCTCGCCGGATTTCTGGTACCTGTTCGGATCACCAGCGCAAATTGACGTCGGCAATTAAACGTGCTCGTAATATCGCGTTGCTGCCTTTCACGGCAAGCCACGCTCTCGAGAGACGGTAATTATAGCGTTCGTGCAATGAAGATGCAGCGAGGTCTTTATGTCGTCGTCGGTGGTTTTGCCGGGTATGCACTTTTCGGCAGCTTCGCCGTTTTAGGCTTTGCTGCGGTAGCAGTGAGCCTGCTTACGCCCTTGCCAGCAGCTTTTGTTGGTATGCGCTTTGGGGCAAGAGCTGCTGGTGTTACTGTCATAGTGACTGCACTGCTTGTTTTGTTGACGAGTGATCTGTCAACATTGCTTATGTACCTGATTCAGTTTGGCATTCCCGCCGCGGTTTTGCCGTGGTTACTGAATCATGGTTTAGCTTGGGATAAGGCAACGGTTGCTGTTCTATGGGTGATGGTCGCTGTCAGTATCGCTGGCCTGTTTGTCGCTTCACTGGTTGCTGGTCAATCTCCTCTGACAGTGGCCAATGAGCTGATCGGCAGGGAAATTACGCAGACTGCAGTCGTGATGCAGGAGATGTTCGCAGAAGCCGATCTCCCGGTAGACCAGCAGAAAGAGGTCGGCCTGGCGGTTGAAAAGATGGCAATCTTCCTGCAAGACGCTTATCCCGGTATCGCGATAACCGTCAGCGGCTTGATGACCGTCGGTCTGGTCTTTCTGCTGTCAGTCTTTGCGCGCGGCAGGTATACTGTGCCAGGCAGGCCTTTCCCTGAATGGAAAGTTCCTGAGCAACTGGTCTGGATATTGATCGTCTCCGGTTTCCTGGTCGTTTTTAGCGATGGACTGCCGGGAATCTTTGCCCTGAACCTGCTGGTCATTCTGTTGCCGATCTATTTTCTGCAGGGCTTGGCTGTGATCGACTGTTTCTTTCGGCGCAAGGCTTTTTCGCCGATGTTTAGAGCTGTCGGCTACTTGTTGGTCACATTAGTTAACCCTTTGCCCATGGTGGTCACCGGTCTCGGTATCTTTGACATGTGGGCTGATTTTCGCAAACCAAAAGAACCTAAATCATAAAGATTTTGGGAGGATAAAAAGATGGATATCATTCTGACAGAAAACGTTAAAGGTCTTGGAGCCATTGGTGAAGTGGTCAAGGTTAAGCCTGGTTATGGCCGTAACTACCTGGTCCCTCAAGGCTTGGCTGTTGAGGCGAATGATCGCAACCTCAATGAGATGGAGCATCATAAGCGTCAACTGACTTACAAAGCAGAGAAGCTGAGCAAGGAAGCTGCTGACGTAAAGGCTCGTGTTGAGGCCGTTGTCTGTTCTTTTGAACTCAAAGCCAGTGATGAAGGCAAGCTGTTCGGCTCAGTCACCAGCATGGAGATCGCTGATAGCCTGGCCGCTCAGGGCGTTGAGATCGACCGTCGCAAGATTATCCTTGATCAACCGATTAAGGAACTCGGCGAGCACGAGGTTGATATCAAACTGAACGCTGGTGTTAATGCAACGATCAAAGTGAATGTTGTCAGAGCAGAGGCTTAAGTCTTAGCCTGTACCATCCACTGCTGTGCCTGAAGCTTAAAAATAATAGATCTGATTCAGGGGCTTGTGACTTGCAAGCCCCTCCTTTCCTATGAGGGCGAACGTGCCAAATAGCGCTGAACATCGCCTGCCACCTCAGAACCTGGAAGCAGAGATGTCTGTTCTGGGGGGGATCCTTTTGGAAAACGAGGCCCTCAGTCGGGCCTTGGAATCGTTGCGTCCAGAAGACTTCTACCGCTCGTCTCACCGCAAAATCTTTGCCGCTCTAATTACACTCTACGAACGTAATGAACCTGCTGACCTGGTAACCTTAACGGCAGTCCTGAAGAATCAGGATGCTCTTGAGGAAGTGGGTGGAAGTTCCTACCTGTCGACTCTGGTTGATTACGTGCCGACTGCGGCTAATATCACCTACTATTGCAAAATCGTCAAAGAGAAGGCTATCTCCCGTGAGTTGATTAAGGTGGCCACTGAGATCGCGAGCAGGGGCTATGAAGGTGGCGAAGTAGAGTCGTCACTCGACTGGGCTGAAGGTGAGATCTTCAAGATTGCGAATATGAAGACCAAGCAGTCTTTCTATTCGACCAAGGAGATTGTTAAGGAAACAATCAAGACGATTGAGAAGCTTTACGATCGTAAAGAACTGATTACCGGTGTTCCCACAGGCTTCACAGATATTGATAATATGACTTCAGGAATGCAGGGTGGTGATTTGGTTATTGTCGCCGCGCGGCCATCGATGGGCAAAACTGCTTTCTGCCTCAATCTTGTCGAGAATGCCTCGATGCATGCGGGTAAGCCAGTGACTTCACTGGTCTTTTCTCTGGAGATGAGTAAGGAGCAGCTGGTTCAACGTTTGCTCTGTTCTATCGCGCGTATAGATGCCACCCGGGTGCGTACTGGAAAATTGGCTCAGTCGGAATTCCCGACCCTGGTCAATGCTGCTGGCAGTATTGCCGACGCCCCGATCTATATTGATGATACTCCGTCGATCAGCGTGCTTGAAGTCCGTGCCAAATCGCGCCGTCTTAAGGCAGAAAAGAACCTCGGGCTGGTCGTCGTTGATTATTTACAGCTGATGACAGGTCAAAATACAGAAAGCCGTCAGCAGGAGATTTCAGAAATCTCCCGATCACTCAAGGCGCTGGCTAAAGAGCTCAATGTACCGGTAATAGCATTGTCCCAGCTTAACCGCTCTCTGGAAAGTCGTACCGACAAACGACCTATCCTTTCTGATTTGCGTGAATCAGGCGCTATTGAGCAGGATGCCGACGTGATTATGTTCCTCTATCGAGAAGCGGTTTACTGTGATGCCTGTAAGAGGCGTGACAACAGTTGCACCGAAAACCATGAGCGCAATGCTGAGGTCATCATTGGTAAACAACGTAATGGTCCACTCGGGATAGAGCAGTTGACCTTCCTCGGAGAGTTTACGCGCTTCGAGAGCAGATCAAAGCGAAATGACGATTATGCATCTTAAGGCTGACCCTCTCTGGTCAGCCTTTTTCCGTTCCAGAGCGAATTGTTAATGATACAGAGCGAAAAAGTTGCAATAGTTTAGAGGCATTTACTTGCTCTCTTTGCGTTTATAGTGCCTGTAGTGAAATCCCTGATGATCCTCATCTTCGAAAATGGCCCAGTCTGCGAGATCAAATTCAGGAAAGTGCACATCGCCGGTAACAGTCTCCTTAACCCAGGAAATGTGCAACTCTGAAGCAATTGGCAACGCCTTGCGGTAGAGTTCTTCCCCGCCAATGACAAAGACCGGCCGGCCGAGCTGCGCTGCGCTGGTTAATCCCGTAACGAAGCTTTTGCAGAGCTGCACGCCGGGCAACTCTTCTTGGGAACGGCTTAAGACTATATTGTGCCGACCGGGGAGGGGGTGGCCGATGGATGCATGGGTCTTATGACCCATGATTATTGTGCCGCCCATGGTCAGGCGTTTGAAGAGCTGCAGATCCTCGGGCAGGTGCCATGGCAGATCCTTGCCCGAGCCGATGACCCGATCCCTGGTCATGGCCACGATGATCGCTACCAGGGGCATGCCTGGCTGAGATGTGATGTCATGTTGTCGATGCATTTTGTGATGAAGATACTATGTTAAACTGCGCTTGGCAGTGATGTTGAGGGTCTGGATCTTTTTCCGTAGCGTATTGCGGTTGATTCCCAACACTTCCGCTGCCTTGACCTGGTTGCCACGGGTTTTCTCCAGGACGATATTGATCAGTGGTCGTTCCATCTGATGAAGGACCATCTCATAGAGGTTGTTCATCTCCTGAAGGTCGATCTGCGACAGAGAGCTCTGTAACTTATGATTGATCAACCCTTCCAATGAAGCGCCATTCTCCTGGTTGTTATCTCCCATCGTCAGGCTGGGAAAATCTGCTGCATTGAGAAGCCCGTCAGGCGAGAGAAGCGCCGCTCGTTGGATAATATTTTCCAACTCGCGAACGTTACCCGGCCACGCATAATTGCAGAGCAGGTCCATCGCCTCCTTGGAGAGTCCTGTCGCCGCAGTGTTATGTTCTTCGCTGGCCTTGATCAGGAAGTAGTCGACCAGGTTCGGAATGTCTTCGCGACGATCACGTAGTGGTGGCAGCTCCAGAGGGACTACGTTCAGGCGGTAGTAGAGATCCTCGCGAAACTCTTTGCGCTGCACTTTATCTCTGAGCTCCTGATTGGTTGCAGCAACGATGCGAGTGTTCACCTTAATGGTACTATTGCCACCGGTTCGGGTTATTTCCTTTTCTTGCAGAACCCTCAGTAGCTTCGCCTGAAGTTCCAGGGGCATGTCGCCGATTTCGTCAAGAAAGAGTGTGCCGTCTTTGGCCTGTTCGAACTTGCCAAGCTTTCTTTCTGTGGCACCGGTGAAAGCTCCTCTCTCGTGGCCGAATAGCTCACTTTCCAATAGCTCTCTGGGAATCGCAGCACAGTTAAGGGCTATAAACGGTTTGCCAAGACGTGAGCTGTTGAAATGAATGGCTCGGGCAATCAGTTCCTTGCCGGTGCCACTCTCGCCGTAAATCAGAACGGTGACATCGGAAGGGGCAATTTTGCCAAGTACCTTGTAGATCTTCTGCATCGGCTGGCTCTGACCGATGATTGTGCGCTCCAACTGATAATGATTCTTGATCTCCTGCTTGAGGAGAGAAACTTCGGCGGAAACATCCGCAGCTTTCTGCGCTTTGTAGATGATGGCGTCGAGAGCTTCCAGGTCAAACGGTTTGGTCAGGTAGTCGTAAGCGCCACGTTTCATTGCTTCAACGGCGTTGCTCATCGATGATTCGGCAGTCATGATGACGACCAGTGCGAGAGGACATTCCGTCTGGAATTTGCTTAACAACTCCAATCCGGAGAGCCCCGGCATTTTGATGTCAAGCACCGCCAGGTCGTAACTTTTCTTCCTGCTCATGAGCAAAGCATCTTTGCCGTTACTGGCCAGATCAACCTCAAAGCCCTGTTTGGTCAGAGACTTGGAAAGTACCCAGCGAATGCTCTCTTCGTCATCTGCAACCAGAATCTGTTTGATCGACATTTAAAATCCTCCTTGAAAAAAATACCTCGCCTGGCAGCTTGCCGGACAATCAACAAACTGGCTGCTAGCGGCGCAGCGGCAATGAAACAATCATCGTCGTTCCCTCACCAGGGGAACTTTCAATTTTCAGCAAGCCATAGTGGTCTTCAATAATCTTTTGTGAAATAGCCAGTCCGAGGCCACTCCCTTTGCTCTTGGTCGTAAAATAAGGAGTGAAGATTCGATCCAGTTCTTCTGGATTGATACCGCAGCCAGTATCGCTGATCGTAATGTCCACCATCGGTGATGAGCGTCTGCCTGGACTGGTCAAGTGGTAGCTAGAGGAAATCCTGGTTTCGATTAAGACCTCACCCTCATGTTCGATTGCCTCTCTGGCATTCTTGATGAGGTTGAGGAAGAGACGGGTCAAAAGACCCTCATCGCCCTGAACCGGTGGGATGCTTGGGTCGAGTTCTAATAGAAACTTGATGTTCTGACCGCGTGCCGCTTCTCTTTGCAGCAGAACGATATCATCCAGAATTCTGGTCAGCTCAACTTCGCCGATTTCAGGAGGCCTCGGATTACCAAGGTCCATCAACTCCTCAATGATGAAGTTGATGCGTTCCACTTCTTTAATCATAATTTGCGTGTAGTCCAGCATGGAACTCTCGTCGCTCAGTTCCATGGCGAGCAGTTGTGCCGCCCCCTTGATCCCGCCAAGAGGATTTTTGATCTCATGGGCCAACCCGGCGGCCAGAGTGCCCAGCATCGACAGGCGGTCAGCGCGTCGTAAGGTCCCTTCAAGTTCCTTGATTCTCGATAAGTCGCGAATGATCATGACCACACCGTCCTGATTACTTTTGCTGGCATAAATCGGTGCAGCATAAGCATTGACAGGTAAGGGTGCAGCGTTCGACCGGTGCAGATAAAGGCCTTCGTCATCAGTAATGGAGCGGCCTTCTTCCAGGGCAACCTTAACCAGGTAGAGCAGGGTGTCCTGGTCTTTGAAAAGCTCCTGGTAGTGCTTGCCGATTGTTTGGCGTGATGAGCGATCCATGAGGGCTTCAGCGGCTGGATTGAAAAGGCTGATCCGGCCTTCCTCGTCAAAGGCAACCACGGCACGGTCGATGTTCTCCAGGATCATGCCGTAGAGAGCAGAGTCGGTACTCGGAGACGTTCCGGATTTAGGCTGATCAGGCAGCATTAGCAAAGAAATCCTCGAGCAGGTCGCTCATCTCAGTGGTTGTTCTGGTCTGGTTGATCTGTGCGCGGAATTCGGCAGCATTTTCCATGCCTCGTACATACCAGCAGAGGTGCTTGCGCATCTGCCCCAGCGTTTTGCGCGGGCCAAAGGTCCCCAGACAGAGTTCAAAATGATCTCTTGCCACAGCAAGCCGTTCTGTCGCGCTCGGCTGTATGACTGGACGCCCGGCGAGCAAGTCCAGAGCCTGGTTGATGATCCAGGGGTTGCCGTAGCCACCTCGGCCAATCATGACAGCATCACATCCGGTCTGCTCAAACATGGTTTTAATACACTCTGCAGAGAAGAGGTCGCCACTGCCGATGACCGGGATTGAAAGACTTTCTTTAAGTTTCTTGATCTGCTGCCAGTCGGCTTGACCGCCGAACATTTGCGAACGTGTGCGCGGGTGCAGGGTGACAGCATCGACCCCTTCCTCGACAGCGATGTGAGCAATCTCCAGAAAATTGATCAAGTCGTGATCCCATCCGGAGCGGAACTTGATCGTCAGTGGTCGGGAGGTTGCGTGGCGTACTGCAGAGATAATGCGAGCAACTTTGTCTGGATCGCGCAGGAGAGCGCTACCGGCTCCCGAGCGAATAACTTTGCGGACCGGGCAACCGAGGTTAAGGTCAATGAGCTCGCCACAATCTTCAACCTGCTTGACCGCTTCTGCCAGGCGTTCCGGGTCTTCGCCAAACAACTGAACGCCAAGAGGATGTTCTTCCTCACGGGAATTGAGCAGTACGCGGGTCGCCTTACCGTTGAAAAAGAGCCCATTGGCGCTGATCATCTCGGTGAAGACCAGAGCGGCACCGTGGCGCTTCATGATGAGACGATAGGGCAAGTCCGAGATGCCTGCCATGGGTGCTGAAATGATTGGGTTTTCGAGTTTAAGGGAGCCGATTTTCATGAATTATCTGCCTAATTTTTGTGCATATTACCATGCTGGATTTGTAATGCAAACTAAAAGAAATGCTCTTACATAAAAAAGAAATTGCATACAGTATACAAAATCGGCTTGACACTTTAGGGGTGACTTGTTAGAACGTTATTTGATAGATGAGAAAGGGTAAAGAATCACAAGCATGATTTGCCCTTGGTCCATCTTATTCATTTCCCGCCGCATTTATCGTCTGTCTGGTGCGGGTACAACGCTCCAAAGGTTGAGTTGTCGGCGGGTTGATTTATCATATGACAGTTGTTGTTCGGTAAACAAGGGACAGTTTTACTCTGGTGGGTTTTGCCCACCACCATTCCATTTCCCAAAGGAGAGAGCTTATGTCAACACTGAAAGACGTTCTACGTGCAAAGATTGACGCGCATCGCCCACGGACTACCCGTCTGGCCAAAGAGTTTGGTGATGTCAAACTTGGTGATGTCACTATCGCCCAGACTATCGGTGGTGCCCGTGGCATCAAGAGCCTGGTAACAGATATCTCTTACCTGGATCCCTTTGAAGGTATCCGCTTCCGCGGCTTGACTATTCCGGAGACCTTTGCTGCTCTGCCGAAGGTTCCGGGCAGTGATCAGCCTTATGTTGAAGGTTTCTGGTACATGCTGCTGACCGGTGATGTTCCGACTATGGAGCAGACTCTGGAAGTTGTTGAAGACTGGAAAGCTCGTTCCGTGGTGCCTCAGTATGTCTATGACGTACTCAATGCCATGCCGAGCGATACTCATCCAATGACCATGTTCTCTTCTGCCGTTCTGGCGATGCAGCGTGACTCTGTATTTTCCAGCAACTATGCAGCTGGCAAGTTCAACAAGATGACTTGCTGGGAAGACATGTTTGAAGACTCCAACAACATGATGGCAAAGCTCGGTCCTATCGGTGCTTTCATCTACCGTAAGAAGTACAAGAACGATGAGCAGATCGCTGCTGATCCGAATCTCGACATGGGCGGAAACTTCGCTCACATGATGGGCATTGATGCTCCTTATGATGATGTCGCACGTATGTACTTCATTCTGCATTCTGACCATGAGTCTGGCAACGTTTCCGCTCATGCCACTCACCTGGTTGCTTCTGCTCTGTCTGACGCATACTACTCCTACAGCGCTGGCCTCAACGGTCTTGCTGGTCCTCTGCACGGTCTGGCAAACGAGGAAGTCCTCCGTTGGACCCAGGCTTTCATGGAGAAGCTGGGCGGCAAAGTTCCTACCGAAGAAGGTCTCAAAGAAGCTCTCTGGGACACTCTCAACAGCGGTCAGGTTATCCCGGGTTACGGTCATGCCGTTCTGCGTAAGACCGACCCTCGTTACACCTCACAGCGTGAGTTCTGCATGAAGACCGATGGTCTCAAAGATTACCCACTGTTCCAGTTGGTCCGGATGATCTTTGAAGTTGCTCCTGGCGTGCTCACCGAGCATGGCAAAGCCAAAAACCCCTGGCCAAATGTTGATGCACAGTCTGGCGTTATCCAGTGGTACTACGGTGTTGAGCAGTACGAGTTCTACACTGTTCTGTTCGGTATCGGCCGTGCACTCGGTTGCCTCGCCAACATCACTTGGGACCGTGCTCTTGGTTATGCTATTGAGCGTCCTAAGTCGGTTACGACTGCGATGCTGGAAGAAGCTGCTGGTATCTAAATCCAACAGTTTATATGCAAGTAAAAAGGGATGCCTCGCGAGGCATCCCTTTTTTTCTTTCAGGTTTTTAACTGCGAGGCACAAAAGGTCCCGGTTCTTCGTAGCTATTGTAATCGTGACGCCGCCATTTGAATGGCAGATCTACGATCTCACCTGGGGTGGTGATCGTGTAAAGGGCCTTGAATGCTTCCAGCACGACAGCACGTTGTTGCTTTACATTGCCCGGTTCGCCAAGCGGGTGCCCAAAAGGCCACTTCAGATAAACGCTGCGTGGCGGCTGGACCTTTTCCGTGTACTCACGCACGATCGTTACCCCCACGGTGGCAATTCCTGCTAGTTCGATCTCTCTTTGTATCAATCCCACGGATTGATTGCAGATGCCTCAAGCCGGGGTTAGCAGGACGACGTCAACCTGATCCTGCTTGAGTTTCTCCACGACTTGTTTCGCTGTCTGTCCAATCAGGGTGGCAATATGTCGGCCGTCGATATGGCCCATGAATGAGTAGTGGGTCTCGGCCAGTTGATCAATCACTCCTTCCTGCTGCAATTCCCTTAGCCTGTCGAGTGGTAATATGATGTTGAGATCCTTTTCGGCATCACTGTGATCATAGTAGTCGTGCGTGATCTTGTAGTCGTTGGCGATGGTCGCGCCATCAATCATCCGGAAAGTCGGGTCACCATCACTGTCCTGCATATCGAAGGGTTCCTGTGCCGTGTGGTGGACACCGGAGGTGGTGACCAGCGCCAGCTTGCATGCGCTTAACGGCTTTTGTGGTGGTGACCAGGGCACAGCCTCTCCCGATTCCCACGGCTCGTAGGCACTGATAAAACGTTGCGCAATACTCGGATAGCGGGTAATCACTTTGGCGATCAGGCGGTTTTTAAATCGGTTGGTTAGCGACATGGAATTCTCCTGTAGAATTTTATTGTAACAAGTTAGAACAACAAAAAAGCTGTCATTGCCGAGGGTGTAATCGGGAATCCAGACTTTCAAACATGGATCCCCGATAGAATCATTCGAGGATGACAGATATCTTTGTTAACATTCAAAATTGTGTTGAATGGTTGTGATTTGTTTAGGTCAGTATAATCATATATTAGCTGATGATACTTAGTGTCCCCATCCGGATAGCCGGATGGGGACATGTGTTTCAACTTCAGGAGAGGAGTTGCTCTGATCAGTTACGCAGCAAGGCGACCTCTTCGTGTTGCGTAGCCTCTGCATTCTCAATGATTGGCAAACTCGGATTGTTGGCCCATTCGATCCAGGAACCATCGTAATTCTTCACCTGCGCGTAACCTAATCCTTGCAGCACCAGAGTGGCGTAGGAGGAACGAATGCCGGTCTGGCAATGGGCGATAACCTCCTGGCCGGGTGTAATGCCATATTGGGTGAGTAGAGTACGGATTTCTGCCTCACTCTTCAGCACTTTGACGCCGTCAACCTCATGCTGCAGTTTTGTCCAGTTAAGGTGGGTTGCGCCGGGGATATGCCCACCACGGTCAGCGCGAACTTTGCTGCCGTCGTATTCTTCAGGGGTGCGGGTATCCCAGATGACGACTGCAGGGTTGCCCAGTTGGGTCAGTACGTAGTCTGCTTCGGCGCGTGCCTTGCCAGGAGTCGAGACCCGATAGTTGCTTGGCACTGCTGCTGTTGTCAGTAGTAACGATGTTGGGTGGTCCTCCTTGGTCCATTTCTCGTAGCCGCCATCAAGGACCAGGGTTTTCTCATGGCCGTGATAGCGTAAGGTCCAGGCCAGACGAGCGGCATAGGGATTACTGTCTTCAGCATAGGTGATCACGGTGGTCTCAGGAGTGATACCAAACTTTTCCATCAAGGCCTCGAAGGCGGTGGTGGTTGGAACCAAACTCTTGACACCATTGCGTTTATCGAGAAATGCACTGCGTGGCAAGTGGTGAGCTCCTTCAATGTGGCCCAGTAAGAAGAGCGGAGTTTGACGGGCATCGAGGATCACAACGTTCGACCGATTCTTGGCTAACCAATCGGTTTGTACAAAGTAATCGTCCAGCGCGGCGTTCGCCATGGTCGGTAGTCCGACCAGAAGCACAATGGTGAACGTAATGAACTTTTTGAATGACTGCATGTTTGTCTCCTGTCGTTGAGTAATTATTGACTGTGTGACTCAGGAATAATACAAATATACAACAGTGTCAAGGTGTTTTTATGGGAACAGATAAAGCACTGCGGGACGGTGTGGAATATGGGTGAGGATGGAATGCCTTAAACCTAGGGTCTTAACGCTCCGCAGAAGTAGAAATTGTTTCCAAAGCTGACCCTGTGATAACATTGCAGAGAATGTCTCTTTAGAAGCTAATCATAGAGGTGCAACAGGTGGCAAAAAATAAAACTATACTGGCAGTGGTCGCCGACGAGAGTGGTGAGGTCTTTGAACACCCTGATTTGTTGTTGGCTGGGATGAATGGTACGGAAGCGGTACGGCCACAGCTGAAAGAGATGATCCCCATGCCTGAGGGCAGTCGCCTCTTCACCATTCCCGAGACCCCGCCAATCGGCTTTGATCGTCGTAGCGGCAAGCAGGTGACAGCTGAACGTCTTCCCAAAGAGTGGGGCGGTGGTGCCATGCAGGCGGTTTCTGCCTTTCTGACTCCAGGCTACACACGCACCTTGTTGCCAGCAGCCGATTATCAACGCAAAAAGCAGACCCTGCCGCTCTGGTCTTATACTGCCGTTGGTTGGTGCGTTGAGGAAGAACGTTTCTACGTGGCAGGAGTTCAGGTTGATCGCAACAATCAGTGGCAACCTGATCATTTCGATGATCGTAAACTCGACCCCCTGGTACGTATGTCATTACAGGCTAACCCGGATAATCGTCTGATCGAACAACTGTCGCGCTGTGCTCTTGATTACCACTGTTTTGCTGCCAAGAATCTTTTCTTCCGGCGCTGGGAAGCCCCTTTGCCGAGTTCACCAACCTGTCATTCCCGCTGTGTTGGCTGTATCTCCAAACAGGAGTCAGACTGTTGTCCTGCCAGCCAGG
>DAOWJU010000327.1 GCA_030640215.1 Desulfuromonadales bacterium | reverse complement strand
TATGCAGAGTTTCCAGAAGCTGTCCGGAATCATGTGAGTAGTCATTAACAGCACCGCCCAGAGCCAGAGCGGAGGAGAAATCGCGCAAATCACGCAAGCGCTTAGAGGAGAGATCCTGCAAACGTTCAACTGTGACACGATCCACCGCTTTAAGCATATTGGAGGAGTCGATCGTCATCGATTGTAAATTGCGGATAATTTTCTGCACCACCTTGTCTTGAGGCACAGCGTGGTTGACGATCTTGTCGTAACGCATATTGATGCCGACCATACCAACCACGGTCAGAGACGCCATCACCAGGAACCAGAAAAGCACGCCGATGGAAAAGAGCCGGAATTTCTTTTTGATCGGTAGATCGACAAAGGTGATCATGCGGATGAAGCGGCACGGCAGATCGTACTGATTGCAATCTTTCATTTAAGGTCTTGGCTCCTGCAAGCAAAGAGGATTAAAAGAATGAGATGAGAGCTTTCTAAACGGTCTTTTTTAACAAAACCAACCAGTAACTGTCAAGGAGAACCCCCAACAGCCTTGATCCCCTTCTGAAACAACGACCAGAAATAAAAAAGGCCCCGGTTCCTGGAGGGGAAGGCCGGGGCTAAAGCTCTGTGACCCAAGGGGCCAACAGAGTGTCATACATTTTGTGGGGCAAACCTACTACAACAGTACGATTCAGTCAAGCCAATATATTGACAACAGCCAACATGTTACAACAGGAATACTGCTAAAAGTCAGCATGACAAACCGCAACGATGGCAACCTGCGTGACAGATATAACCGGGCCTGGCCGCCAGTGCCTCCACGTATTCCTTATGCAGGTGCCCACGCTCAACGCCTTGCTCGATAATGTCCCAGGGAAAAAGCTCAGTTCCCCCTCGCTCACGATGAAGATAGAAGGCGGGATCGATGCCGAGTTGTCGACAAGCAGCCTTCAGGCTGGAGCCATTAGCAAGCAATGGCAAGAGATGACCAACACGACGATCACCGCGAGCAAAGAGACCTTGAATCTCGGCCTGACGTAAAGATTCGAAGTTCAGATCAACATTCGGCAGCGGGCGCAGGCGTTTCTGCAACAAGCGGTATTTCTTTTCAAGCTGCCCACGTCGTTCCATCGGCGCCCACTGCAGCGGCGTCCAGGGTTTCGGTACAAAGGGATTCACCGAAAGCTGGAGTCGACCAAGACGGCCGCGTTGTTTACCAACCTCTTCCCAGATCTGACGGATCTTCACCGTCAGATCAGCAATCGCAACAATGTCGGCCTCCGCTTCTGTTGGCAGGCCAATCATGAAATAAAGCTTGAGGTTCGGGATGCCACCTTCTGCCAGCAACTTCACAGCAGCGAGGATCTGCTCTTCATCAATCCCCTTGTTGATCACATCACGCATCTGCTGACTGCCAGCTTCTGGAGCCAGGGCCAGAGTCTTGTGGCCAGAGTCGGCAAGGACGCGTACCTGCTCGGTCGTGATGGCGTCTATGCGCACACTTGAAACGGAGACTTCACCGCCATGGTCAAGAATGGCACGACCGATGTCAGCCAGGTCGCCATAATCGGAGACAGCGGCAGCCACGAGGCCAACTCTGCCGACTCCCTGCTGTTCATCAAGGATTTCATGTCTCAAGTGATCCAGTGAATGTTCACGAAACGGCCGGTAGATAAACCCGGCAGCACAAAAGCGACAAGCCCTGGGACAACCACGAGAGACCTCGACCAGATGCATACTGCCGAATTCCGTCTCTGGCGTCGCCACGCAAGTGCGACTCTGGCTCTCATCAAGATGGCTTTGCCACTGTCGCTTGATATGCTCAGGGAGTTCTTCGGACGGCATCATTGCCAGTAGTTCACCGCTCTCCCTGTAATTAAGGGCGTATCCGCCCGGCTGATAGACGCCCGGCACCTGCGAAAGCTGACTCAAGAGTTCTTTGCGACTGGACGTATCAGAATCAAGCAGACCCATCAGCAGTGGCGGCAGGATTACTTCGGCCTCGCCAACTGCAAAAAGGTCCATGATGTCAGCCAATGGTTCTGGATTGAGGAAGGCACAGACACCACCACAGAGGACTAGCGGATGAGACTCATTACGTTCCTCACGCCAGAGCGGCAGACGGCCGAGTTCAAAGATGATTGGCAGGTTCAGGTAGTCATTTTCAAAAGAGATGGAGAAAGCAATCAGGTCAAAATCATCGAGGGAGCGTTGCGATTCAATGGAGACCAGTGGAAAACCGGTACGACGATGTTCGTCGATATCCTCAGGATCGGGGAGGAAGAACCGCTCACAAAGCGTATCGTCCCGGCTGTTAAGCATTTGGTAAACGGTCTGTAGACCGAGGTTGCTCATGCCCTGGTGGTAGCTGTTCGGAAAAACCAGGGCAACACTCAGACGCCCTCCCCAAGGGTTGGCAGCCAATCCGGTTTCCAGTTCGAAGCGTTGACGATATTTTTCAATCAGATGACGTGACATAAGTCACAGTTTACGGTGAAGAGAGGCGAGATTACAAGCAGTCCTGCGTCGCTAATGATTTTAGCCTGAGTTCATTGATTCAGGATGAAGACTTATCCAGCAAAAAAGACTGTATGGCTTCTGTGACATCATCAACTGTAACCCGATCCATACAGCGATGATCAATCGGACATTCCCTGAGCATGCAGGGGGAGCATTCAACGTTATGACGAACAATGCGATAACTATCGGTAAAAGGCGATGTCGTGGTGTGATTGGTGGGGCCAAAAATGGCGACAATCGGCACCTTGAAAGAGGCCGCTACGTGCATAGGTCCTGAATCGTTGGTAATCATCAGCGAGGCCGCATCAATCAGAGACATCATCTCTCGCACCGAGGTCTGACCGACAAAGTTCAGTACTGGGGATTGCATCGCAGCCGCGATGTCATTGCCGATTTCGACTTCACCTGGACCACCAGTCAGAACAGCGGTCATGCCGTATTCTTTCGCCAGAAAATCTGCGACAGCCGCGAAACGTTCCGGATACCAGCGTTTAGCGGCACCATAAGCGGCACCAGGATTTATCGCCACCACCGGGCCTGCAGGCAACTGCTCTTTTGCCCACGCACGTTCGCTCTCAAGCAAGGCAAGTGCCTGCACCTTCTCGGTGGCCTTGATGTTGTAATGATTGACGATGCGCAGGAAAGCATCGGTTTGATGGATGGTTTTTTCCACTTCACCAAACGGCACCGGATGAGTCAGCAAAAATCTGCGATTATCAGTCGTAAAACCGATGCGGCGTGGAATTCCGGCCAGAACAGCCATGATCGCCGCTTCGATTGCATATTGAAAGAGAATCGCGCAGTCAAACTTGCGACGGCGTAAAACGGAGGCAAATCGCAACATGCCGAAGATGCCCGCGTGTTCTCCACGTTTCTCATAGACAATGACTTCATCGCAACCGGGATGATTCTCCAACAGCTGGGCAACCAGGGGATTTGCCACCACGGCGATATGTGCATCAGGGTAAGTTTCCCTGATCGCCATCATTGCCGGTAAGGTCATGGCAGCATCGCCAACCCAGTTGGCAGTTCTGACCATGATGCGATGGATTTTTTCTGGTTCGAGATTTTTCAAGAGTTATCGTTTACGGGAAAGCAAAAACAGCTAATCTATGGCAGCGGCAGGGCTTCATCGACCAGCATAACGGGGATTCCGTCACGAACCGGATAGG
>DAOWJU010000053.1 GCA_030640215.1 Desulfuromonadales bacterium | reverse complement strand
ACGCCTACTTCAACGACCGCCTGGTTGCAGTGATCGACCACCTGCTGACCACCCCGCCAGTCTCTGGACCAATTTATCTGGTTCAGCCGAAAGCCCTCTATCTCTACGCCGACCCGGCGCTGGAAGAGCTCTCGGCTGGCCGTAAAATTCTGCTCCGCTGTGGACCGGAAAATGCCACGCGGATCAAGACGATGTTACATGAATATCGCCGTGGGTTGACGACTGACGAATGATCGATTGCGCTTTGTCAAGCGTCGCCATTGTTCAGGTTCGCGGTGTGATGCTGTTCAAACTTTAATTTTGCATTGATACATTTTTCTGGGATTTTTAAAAACCCGTTCTAGCGCTCGATATCCCGTATAGGTATGTTATAAGTAGTTGGTATCACCTGAGTTGTTTACAGCTCAAAAAAGTTCCATTTATACATTTTCTTCTTGGGAGGGTCTGATGTCACTCGTCGCACGTCTGTTTCTGCTGTTGTTTCTGGCAACTTTCACAAGCTCTATTTTCCCTTCGCCCCTGATTGCTTTCGATGAACCAATGCAGTCCATCAAAACCGGCAACATCACCGGGGTCTATTACGCGGCAGGCAGTGCCGTGGCGAAGATGCACAACAGGAAGCTTAAAGAGTACAAGCTCCGTTTGATTGCCGAAGCATCAGAGGGCTCTATTGCCAACATCGATGACGTTGCAAACGGTTTGGCCAGCTTTGGCATCGCTCAAGCGAATGCTCTCTATTTCGCCAAGAACGGCGAGCACTATTGGCAAGATACACCACAGGATAAATTGCGGAGCGTGCTCGGCCTCTACACGGAGGCCTTTACGATCGTTGCGGCCGTTGATGCTGGCATTAATTCCCTGGCAGACCTCAAGGGCAAGACGGTTAATATTGGTGAGCTTGGCTCAACAGACGGTATCCAGGCCAAGGGTATACTCAATTTTATTGGTCTGGATCTGGAGAAAGACCTGACCATTACTGAGAAGCCGACCTACGAAGCATCCGAGCTGCTGCAACAGGGTGATATTGATGCATATTTCTACACGGTCGGCCATCCCAACCTCTCTGTTAAAGAAGCCTCGCACGGCGACCGCAAAATTATGATTGTTGCACCGGGTCAGGAATTAATTGATTTTCTCACTAGCAACAGAGAGGATCTCGTCGAAAGGGTCATCCCAATCGATTATTACACGGAGATAGCAAACAAGGAGCCCGTCCGTACAATAGGCGTCAAGGCGATTTTGTTCTGCAACACTGATGCAGATGAAGAAGTCGTTTACCACATGGTCAAAGAAGTTTTTGAGAACCTTGACCTGTTCAAACAACAGCATCCGGCCTTTGCCAATCTGACTCCTGAAAAATTGACCACGGAACTCATTGTTCCTCTGCATCCCGGCGCGAAGCGCTATTTCAAAGAAGCCGGGTTGTTACGTTGAGTTTTTGTTTGAATACAGCAAATTGATATATCAGCCCTGGAGGAAATCATGAGACCTTGGTTAACAAGCATTGTGTTAGCCCTGTTACTGGGACTACCAGCTGCGGCAATGGCAGCAGACAAACCGTACTTCTACCCTTACGTCAATCCATTGGAAGCCACCGTCATGGAACTTCCACCCTACTACCATGCAGACATCCCTGATAAAGTCCCGACCAGGACTTTCAAAGTTTACCCCTTCCCTGATCGGCAGATCCCGAAAGTTTTCTGGTATGAAGACGGGCTGATCTGCTCGCTGACCTACCAGAAGAAAGAAGCCCCATTGATCTTTATTATTGCCGGTACCGGGGCCCGACATAATTCACCGAAGATGGTCAACCTGCAAAAGGCCTTATACCAGGCCGGCTACCATGTCATTTCGATCACCTCACCAACCCATATGAATTTCATCGTCAACGCCTCAAGCACCATGACGCCAGGCAACCTGCGAGAGGACGCCAAGGACCTCTACAATGTGATGCAACTGGCCATGGCAGAGGTGAAAGATGACATCAAGGTCTCTGGCTACCACCTGACCGGCTACAGTCTCGGCGGCATCCAGTCGGCCTTTGTCTCAATGCTCGACGAAGAGAAAAAAGTTTTTGACTTCGAGCGCGTGCTTCTGATTAACCCGCCAGTCAATCTCTATACCTCTGTCAATATCCTTGATGGGATGCTTGAGAACATTCCGGGAGGTGCCAACAATTTTGATGCCTGGCTCGATAATGTAATGAAAAAATTGGCAGCAGCTGAGGAGCAGATGGGCTATTTCGAACTGAACGGCGATTACATCTATAAAGCCTACAAACGCTTCCCACCCCGCGAAGACTTCCTGGCCGCACTGGTGGGGATCTCGTTCCGCACCGACTCAGCCAGTATGATCTTTGCGTCCGACGTCATGAAAGGCGGTGGCTTTATCACACCAAAGAATGTTGTGATGTCGAATTCAACAGCGCTGACTCCCTATTACGTGGTCGCCAATCGGACCAGCTTCGAGGACTACTTCAAGCAAGACTTTGTGCCCTTCTTTCAGAAAAGCGAGCCGTCGTTGACCGAAGAGAAGATGATCAAGCAGCTCTCACTACGCAGTATTGAGCCTTACCTGAAAAGTGCTAACAAGATCGGCCTGTTGCACAATGAGGACGACATTATTCTGGCACCAGGGGAAATCGGTTACCTTGACCAGCTTTTTGGAGCCAGGGCAAAGATTTTCCCGACAGGTGGGCATTGCGGCAACATGAACCATCAGGATGTAGTGGATTTCATGATGGACTTTTTTGCCGGGCAGGAGGGCTGATCAATGATGTTATTAGATAGAGTTAAAATGGTTATTCTGGTGGCTCTGTTGAGCACTGTTTTTCTGAGCGGCTGTACGACATTGCCCAAAACGGGTCCGGACACTGAGCCGGCAATACGCCAGCAGACCGACCTGGTTCCCGATGGGACAGTCTTGGATGTCGAGGTGTACGACCCGATCGAGGGTTTTAATCGCGGAGCATATCGCTTCAACTATTACTTTGACAAATACCTCTTTTTACCGATTGTCGCAGGCTACCAGTTCATCATGCCGGACTACTTTGAGGACCGGGTCTCCAGCTTTGTCGACAATGTTTATGAGTTCAACAATTTCACCAACAACCTGCTGCAGTTAAAGCTCAAAAAAACCGGCATCACCTTAAGCCGTTTTGTTATCAACACCACGGTCGGCGTTGCCGGGCTCTGGGACCCGGCGACACACTGGGGCTTGCGCCGCCAACCGGAAGACTTTGGTCAGACTCTGGGGCATTATGGCGTCGGCCATGGTCCTTACATTGTCCTGCCGGTCTTCGGCCCATCCAACCTGCGTGACACCACCGGCCTGGTGACCGATGCCGTGGCCTTTTCGGTTGTCGGGCCTCCAGCCTGGGTAGATGATGATGACGTCACTCTTGCCTTTACCGTTGTCAGCTCTATCGATCAGCGCAAGCGTATTCCGTTTCGCTACTACGGTTCCGGATCTCCTTTCGAGTACGAGCAGATTCGCATGCTCTACACCAAGAAGCGTGAACTGGACATCTCTAATTAATCTCAAAATTATGGCCACCAGGGTTTCCTGGTGGCTTTTTTCTTCAATATTCAAGATCAAGATTTAGATCGTCGGTCCCGCCCGACAGCCGGGTGACTTTCTTTCCAAAGCCAAAGAAAGTAACCAAAGAAGGCTTTGCGCTGCGCTGGGCATGTTGTGTGCCAGGATTTGTGGCTTTAAGAAGCTTCTGATAATGGGACCAGATGCAGTTTTGTTTTGTT
>DAOWJU010000008.1 GCA_030640215.1 Desulfuromonadales bacterium | reverse complement strand
CGTCGTTATGCTGACCGCCGATGCCTTTGGGGTCATGCCGCCGATCTCACGGTTGACGCCCGAACAGGCGATGTACCATTTCATTTCCGGATATACTGCCAAGGTCGCCGGAACCGAAGCCGGTGTCACCGAACCGCAGGCAACCTTTTCGGCTTGCTTCGGCGAAGCCTTCCTGCCGCTGCACCCTACGACCTACGCCAAATTGCTCGGCGATAAGATGGAAAAACACAACGTCAATGCTTACCTGGTCAACACCGGTTGGGTTGGTGGCGGTTACGGTGTCGGCAGTCGCATGAGTATCAAGGCTACCCGGGCCTGCATCGACGCTATCCTTGACGGCAGCATCAACGATGTCGAGTTTGACCAGACTCGCTGGTTCCGTCTCAATATTCCCAAGACTCTGCCCGGTGTCGATGCGCAGCTGCTCAACCCTCGCAATGCCTGGGGTGACAAGGAGTCTTTTGACAACACCGCCAACAAACTGGCCGGTATGTTTATTGAAAATTTCAAGAAATATGTGACCGATAACGACGAGTTTGATTACACTCAGGCTGGTCCGCAAGTCTGATCCTCGCGTCAATCTGAAACAGAAAAAGGGCGCCCGAATTCGGGTGCCCTTTTTCTATGCGCAGGTTGACAATAGTGAGTCTCTCGGTAGATTCTAAACACTCGGAATTTTTTCACAGAACAGTTACCAGAGTTAAAATCAGCAACAATTGGTTCTCTCTTTAACGACAGGCGGACCGCTTATGCAACTTGAAATATTCACCACTGGTGGCACCATTGACAAAGTCTATTTCGATGCCAAAAGCACTTTCGAAGTGGGAGCTCCGCAAATTCTTGAGGTTTTGCGCGAGGCCAACCTGAATATTGATTATCAGGTGACCCCGTTGATGCGTAAAGACAGCCTGGAACTGACTGATGAAGATAGAGAAATGGTGTGGCAATCTGTGCAGAGCTCCGCAGCTGCGCAGATCGTTATTACTCACGGCACTGACACCATGACTGAAACGGCTATGGCCCTCGCCGACGTCAGTGGCAAGACGATCATTCTGACCGGTGCCATGCAGCCGGCCCGCTTTCGCTTTACCGACGCGGTCTTTAACATCGCCAGTGCCATGATGGCGGCACAGACCCTTGCCAAGGGCGTTTACATAGTGATGAATGGACGGGTTTTCGATCCACGGACAACCCGCAAAAATGTTAAGATGAATCGGTTTGAGGGGCTTGAGAATACTTTAGAGAGGAAGCAATGATGAAAACAGTTGCATTTAACGGCAGTCCCAAGAAAGAAGGCAACACCTTCCATGCCATAAAAATGGTAACCGGTGAACTTGAGAAAGAGGGTATTGAAACGGACATTATTCATGTCGGCAACAAAACCATCAGAGGTTGTGTCGCCTGTGGTCAGTGCAGAGAAAATAAAGATGAACGGTGCGTGTTGCCTGGTGATGACGTCAATGAGTGGATTCAGCAAATGAAACACGCGGATGGAATCATTCTGGGCTCTCCGGTTCATTACGCGGCGATGGCCGGGACCATGAAGTCGTTTCTGGATCGGGCCTTTTATGTCAGTGGTTCTAATGGTGGTATGATGCGGCATAAAGTCGGCGCATCGGTCGTTGCGGTGCGGCGCTCAGGAGGCTTGCCAGCCTTTAACCAGCTGAACAATTTTTTGTGTTATGCCGAGATGTTGATGCCGACTTCCAACTACTGGAACGTTATTCATGGAACCAGCCCTGGGGAAGCGAAACAAGACGCAGAAGGCGTACAGATCATGCAGGTGCTGGGGAAGAACATGGCATGGCTGATGAAACTTGTAGAAAACGGCAAAGGCAGAATTGTACCACCCGCACCAGAAGAGAAAAGCTACATGAACTTTATACGCTGATGTCATCTATGAAGGGCTTGCAGGTCAGAGGATCTGACTCAAGAATAGTTTAGTCCGCTCATGCTGCGGATTATCAAAGAAATCGTGTGGGTTGTTCTCTTCGACGACCTGGCCCTCATCCATGAACATCACCCGATCAGCAACACTCTTGGCAAAGCCCATCTCGTGAGTGACCACAAGCATGGTCATCCCTTCCTCAGCCAGATCAATCATGACATCGAGAACTTCCTTGATCATCTCCGGGTCAAGGGCTGAGGTCGGTTCATCAAAAAGCATGACTTGCGGTTTCATGCAGAGGCTCCGGGCAATTGCCACGCGCTGCTGCTGACCACCGGAAAGTTGCCCAGGGAATTTCTCTGCCTGCTCGGCAATATGCACCTTTTCCAGGTACATCATCGCCATCTCATCGGCCTCTTTCTTCGGCGTTTTGCGCACCCAGATCGGGCCGAGGGTCAGATTCTCGACAATTGTCAGGTGGGGGAAAAGGTTGAAATGCTGGAAAACCATGCCGACTTCCGCGCGCACTTTCTCAATATTCTTAATATCGTTGGTTAGTTCGGTACCGTTGACGATGATCTGACCACGCTGATGCTCTTCCAGTCGATTGATGCAGCGGATCAGAGTTGATTTACCAGAACCAGAAGGGCCACAGATGACAATCCGTTCTTGCGACTTCACCTGCAGGTTGATGTCGCTGAGCACATGGAAATCACCATACCACTTGTGCATGCTGTTGACTTCGATGATCAGCCCTCCAGCGGGCGTGGTCTCAACTTGATTTTCAGTCTCGTTCATAAAATTCTCTCAAGTTCCGGCCTGCTCAAATCTCGGCGGCCCGTTTGTCTTAGTGTCGTGTGCGTCTTAGTGTCGTGTGCGTCTTAGCGTCCCGTGCGTGTCAGCGCCCCGTGTGTGTCTCAGCGACCTGTGTGTAGTGTTTTCTCGAGTTTTCGACTATAGCTCGACATGGCGTAGCAACAGATAAAGTAAAGGACCGCCAGAAAAATGTAGGCCTCGGTTGAATAGGCGGTCCATTTGGGATTCGAAAGGGTGACCTTGGTCGTCTTCAAGACATCATAGAGAGCTATGATGACCACCAGAGAGGTGTCTTTGAAGGCCGAGAGGAGGATGCCCAGAGACGGTGGGATCACTATCTTCAGCGCCTGTGGCAGGATAATCAAGCGCATCGTTTGATTGTAATTTAAGCCCAGAGAGTCGGCAGCTTCGAACTGACCGCGCGGCATCGCTTGAAGACCACCACGGACCACCTCGGCGATATAAGCGGCGGTAAAGAGGATGATGGCAACCTGGGCGCGCAGGACCTTGTCAATCGTCACGCCTTCTGGCAGGAAGAGCGGGAACATGATTGAAGACATGAAGAGCAGGCTGATCAGTGGCACACCGCGAATCATCTCGATGTAAACCACACAGAGGGTCTTGATCGCAGGCATCCTTGATTGACGACCAAGAGCCAGCACTACGCCGAGCGGATACGCTGCCACCATGCCGAAGAAGGAGAGCATGAAGGTCAGTGGCAGGCCACTCCACTGTGCAGTTTCAACCACCTGCATGCCGAAGACACCGCCGTACATCAAGGTGCCCATGACAACCAGGCCAATCAGCCAGTAGACGCCAAGGGATTTTTTCCAATGTTTGCTGTTCTTGGAGTAAAAGACCAGGCCGAGCAGTAACAGCATGGCACTTCCGGGACGCCACTGTTCGCCGTCCGGGAAAAAGCCGAAAAGGATAAAGCTGATGTTTTGCGGGATGACTGACCAGCAGGCACCGTCGATGTCACGACAGGCCTCGGAGGGAGTATTCCAGACACTGTCGATAAAGGCCCAACTGAAGAATGGCGGCACAACCTGTAAAAGTATCAGCATGACCGACACCGTCAAGAGCGAGTTGTACCAGGTGTTGAACAGATTGGTACGCAGCCAACCAAGGACACCGACTTCAGTGACCGGTGGCTTGAGATATTCTCGGGATGGAGGTGTGTTCGGTGCGCTCATATGATCATCTCTCCACCAGGGCCATCTTTTTGTTGTACCAGTTCATAAACAAAGAGGTCGACAGGCTGAAGGAGAGGTAGATGAGCATGATCAGCGCCACCCCTTCAATCGCCTGTCCGGTCTGATTGATGGTGGTGTTGGTTACGGCCACAAAATCTGCATAACCGATGGCGATCGCCAGGGAACTGTTTTTGGTCAGGTTGAGCATCTGGCTGGTCAGGGGCGGAATGATCACGCGCAGCGCCTGGGGTAAAATCACCAGGTGCAGGACCTGCCCAGGTCGTAAACCGACCGCCATGGCCGCTTCAACCTGTCCACGGCTAACGGACTGAATGCCAGCTCGTACGATCTCGGCGACAAATGCCGCGGTGTAAAATACCAGTCCAAGTAACAGAGCGCTGAATTCCGGGCTGACTGTTACCCCACCTGTGAAATTGAATCCGCGCAGTTCCGGTATGTCCATGGCGGTTGGAGAGCCAGCGAAAACCCACGCCAGTAATGGCAAGACTATGCCGAGTGCCAGGGTGACTCGGACCGCTGGAAAGATCTGTCCGGTCTCTGCCTGTCTGCGTCGGCCCCAACGGTTTAGAAGCCAGCCGATTGCTAATGCCGCAACGAAGGCCCAAGCCATGGTCCCATGCACCGCATGCGATTCAGGAACACCGAAAATAAGGCCACGATTACAGAGGAAAACCCCTTCGAAAGGATTGAGCGCCTGGCGAGGCGAGGGGAAAGATTCGTAAAAAATTGCGTACCAGAAAAAGAGCTGCAGCAACACCGGAATATTCTGCATGACCTCTATGTAGCCAGCAGCCAGTTTCGATATCAGCCAGTTGCTGGAGAGCCGTGCGACACCAACCACCGTGCCGAGAATAATGGTGAGGATGACGCCAATAAAGGAAACCTTTATGGTGTTGAGAGCGCCAACCAACAGGGCATCGGCATAGCTGTCAGCGGCAGAATACTCAACAACTGACTCGCCAATCTCGAAGCCGGCTTCCATGTCGAGGAAACCGAAGCCGGTCGCTATCGACTGCCGCTCCAGGTTGGACTGCGTGTTGGAATAGAGATAATAGCTGACAGCTGCGACCAGCAACAGCGCGGCAACCTGGAATACGATGGCCCGTTTAGCGGGATCACGCCAAGCAGGGACGGCACTCGGCAGCAGCTCGGTGTCAGTCGCAATGGAGGGGTCTTTCTTCACAGTTGCTCCATTATCTTATTGTGTAATTGATTCGGCGGGCACAGATTGCATTAAATAATCAGGGAGGTGCCACAGCTGACACCTCCCTTGATTGAAGTACAAACGATTACTTGAATGGAGGCGAGTACATCAGGCCGCCATTGGTCCAGAGTGCGTTCAGCCCGCGCTCAATACCGAGGGTGGTATTGACGCCAACGTTGCGCTCGAAAATCTCACCGTAGTTGCCGACTTGCTTGATGATGTTGTAAGCCCATTTCTCGTCGAGGCCGAGGGACTTGCCGTTACCTTCGATGACGCCGAGGAAACGTTGTACCATCGGGTCTTTACTCTTCAGCTTCGCGTCGACGTTCTTGGAAGTAATGCCCATCTCTTCAGCGTTGATCATTGCCAGGACGGCGAAGTCAACGATGTCGCGGAACTGGTCGTCGCCATGACGCACGGCAGGAGCCAAGGGCTCTTTGGAGATGATTTCAGGCATGATGGCATAATCATTTGGGTTCGGAGCAACCGCACGGGTTCCAGCCAATTGAGAGGCGTCGGAGGTCAGCACGTCACAACGACCGGCGAAGAAAGTTTTGGCCAGTTCGGATGTGGACTCGATAACCACGGGGTTCCACTTCATGTTGTTGGAACGGAAGTAATCAGCGGCATTCTGCTCGGTGGTTGTTCCCGGCAGGACGCAGACCGTTGCGCCGTCCAGATCCTTGGCGCTCTTCACGCCAAGTTTTTTCGCTATCATGAAGCCTTGGCCATCATAGTAGTTGACCGTGACAAAGTTCAGGCCGAGTTGGGTTTCGCGACTCAGGGTGCGGGTTGCGTTACGAGTCAGGACATCTATTTCACCCGACTGCAGAGCGGTGAAGCGCTGCTGGGCGGTTAGAGGGGTAAACTTGACTTTGCTGGCATCACCAAAGATTGCTGCGGCAAAGGCACGGGCGGTGTCAACATCCAGCCCTTTCCAGACGCCTTTGGAATCAGGCATACCGAAACCGAAAACACCACCATTTACACCTGCCTGGATAAAACCTTTTTTCTTGACTGCATCAAGGTCTTTTCCGGCGAATGCAACGCCTGCGGCCAGCAAGGATAGAATTATTACCAATACGGTCAGTCTGCTCAGTCTCATTTGCTTACCTCCAAATCTGTAGGGTTAATGAATTACATTCGGTATGGATACCGCAGCACGAATAAAACAGCGTATTAAATAATACTTTGTGCTCCCCAGCCTGTCAATTACCGAATCGTAACATTTCAGAATCATGATATTGCCTCCCTGATCCTGATTGTCAAAAACGCCCAATTCTGCCAAACTCAGAGTACAACGATTCTAAACATAAGGATTCAATCGATGTGCCTGATCCTGATCGCTCATCAAATGACTGAACAGATGCCGCTGTTGGTGCTGGCTAACCGTGACGAGTTCTACGCCCGTCCGACGGCTGCCGCCGCACGTTGGAACGAAACCCCGGGGATGATTGCCGGGCGTGATCTGGTCTCCGGAGGCACTTGGTTTGGTGTCCGTAATGGTCGTTGGGCAACAGTAACCAATATCCGCGAAGGGGTCAGGGATAAGGACAATCACAGCAGTAAATCACGCGGCTGGCTGGTACGCGACTATCTCTTGGGAATTTTATCGCCTGCAGACTTTCTTGCCAGCATTAAGGTGACCTCTGAGGACTTTGCTGGTTACAACCTGCTGCTCGGTGATGGCCGGGAGCTCTGGTATAGTTCAAACCGTCAAGCTGCCAGCAGATGTTTGCAGCCTGGTGTTTACGGTCTGAGTAATCACTTGCTTGACACCCCCTGGCCAAAAGTTGTGCGCGGCAAAGAAGGGCTCAAAAAACTGCTCGACAAGTCGCCCTTCAATCGTAAAGCAGCTTTTACCCTCCTTACCGACACCACCCTGGCAGCAGATGCGGAGTTACCGGAGACCGGCATCACGCTCAAATGGGAACGCGCATTGTCAGCAACTTTTATCACCATGCAGAGCTACGGTACGCGCTGCTCGACACTTTTGACAACTGACTCAGATGGGTGCCACCGATTTGTTGAACGGCGCTTCACAGATGAACCGCAATCATGGGATACCAGCGAGTTCTCCTGGCAGTCGTAACACCCATCTGGAACTTCTGTGTGGACACTCTGTAAGTTTGCTTGACAGAAGAAATTTCTTGAATGAAAATAAAACGTTATCATTAATCATAGAATCAGGGGCGGAACATTTGAAACTACAGGATCTGGGTGAATTCAAACTGATTGATCGCATCCGCCAACAGGTCGTTAATGGTGCCGGGGTTCATCGTGGTATCGGCGATGATGCTGCCGTACTCAGCTTGCCTGATGGTCATCATCTGCTGACCTCAACCGACCTGCTCATCGAAGATGTTCACTTTCGCCATAACTGGACCGATTGCGAGGCACTTGGCCACAAAGCTGTGGCCGTCAACCTGAGCGACATTGCCGCCATGGGCGGCACTCCTCGTTATCTTTATCTTGGCCTGGCCTGCCCAGGTGAAACTGATCTGGACGATATTTACGGGTTTACCAAAGGGGCCCTCGCCGAAGCTGAGCGTTATAATGTGACGCTCGTTGGTGGCGACACCTGTCGTAGCCCAGGTCCGTGGATGATTTCAGTCACCATCGAGGGCAGCGCTCCAGCATCTCAGGCCATCGGGCGTGACGGCGCGCAGCCCGGCGACCTGATCATGGTCTCTGGAACGCTGGGTGACAGCGCCCTGGCCTTGCACTTGCTGCAAGCTGGAGAAAAACCAGAGGCCGAGCTGTCAACCCGTCATCATCAACCCACAGCCCAGGTGGCTCTTGGCCGTCTGCTT